>MHDW01000107.1:1038-6509 GCA_001803645.1 Nitrospirae bacterium GWC2_42_7
CTACTTATAATCCTCTGCCTGCTTGTAAGGAAATTTACAAAGTTCGATCCAGGCAAGGAGCCGATCCAGGCAGTTGCAAAGATCGTGGCATATGCTATGTTCGCAAATGTGTTTTTGCTCGGACTCGAATTATTCACAGCTTTCTACAGCAATATACCCGGCCATATGCATCCATTTATATACCTGTATGCCGGGCTTCACGGACATGGAAATCTCGTCCCTCTTATGTGGATATCGAGCATTCTTGCAGCAATATCTCTTGTTCTCCTGGTTGTGCCTGATTTCAGGAAGAATGAAAAAATTCTCGCGTTTGCATGCATAACAGTATTCTTATCGCTATGGATAGACAAAGGATTTGGATTGATTATAGGTGGTTTTGTTCCTAACATGTTTGAGACAATTACAGAGTATTGGCCAACTAAACTTGAGACCATGATAACTATAGGGATCTGGGCTACAGGGTTTCTGGTATTAACAATTCTCTATAAAGTGGCAATAGCAGTAAGGGAACAAGGCACAGAAGTTGATCATTAAAATGAAGTTTGTTTAGATGATTTTTATAAAGGGAATTGTTTATAATTTAATATAAACCAAATATAGTTTAATGAATAAAAGGAGGAATGTTTAATGTATTTAGTAACAGTTGATGCAGAAAAGTGTGAAGGTTGTGAAGAGTGCGCAAATAACTGCCCTGTAAGTGTTTTTGAGATGAAAGATGGCAAGGCAGTTGTTGCTCAGCCAGATCTGTGCGAAGGTTGCGAGACATGCGTAAGCGTTTGCTCGACAGGCGCAGTGACATTGTCTGAGATGTAATTTAGAGAACTTAAAGAATAACGTTCTAGATAAAAAAGGGGCAGGCTTTTTTAAGCCTGCCCCTTCTTTTTTTTGTTTAGCAATCAAAAAAATTCTTTTTCCAATTACCACCCCGGCTTTAGCCACCCCTCCTAAAATAGCCAGAAGTAGGTGCCTTAAGCAGCGGGGAGCTTTTTGGGTAACTCCCCTCCTTGGTTAAGGAGGGGTCTCCTGAAGGGAGGGGGTGGTTTGTTTGGTCCAATTATTCCCCGGGAACAAAACCGACCTCTAATTTTTTCCACACCGAGAAATCTATGACTCGCTTGGTACTCTTCGTTTTTATCGTAAACCTTTCTTCTCTGAAACAAAACTACTTGGTTGTCATTTCTGATTCTCCGGCCACAGGCTCATGAGAATCTTTCTTAACTCTCCCTTTCCCGCTTAAGTTAATATATTGCATGCAGAAGCAGGAAGACTTGGACTTTATCGCTCGCTTCAAAAGTGGCGATAAATCGGTATTCGAGGAACTTGTTCAGAGATACCAGGACAGGATATATAATCTCTGCCGTCATATGCTCGGCAGTGCCTCTGATGCCGAAGATGCTGCACAGGACACTTTTATCAAGGCATACCAGAACCTGAAAAAGTTCAGGCCCGAAGCGTCTTTTTATACCTGGCTGTACCGCATTGCAGTAAACACCTGTCTGGACTATAAGAAAAAGCCCTTTTTTGAATCCCTCTTTAAGAGCTCAACTGAAGGTGAAGAATATATTTCCGAACCAGTCTCTGATCAGCCGTCTCCGGAAAAACTATTTAAATCAAAGCAGTTAGGGTTTGCCTTAAGCAAGAGTTTAGGAAAGCTCTCTCTCAAACTCAGGACAGTGATCATCCTTAAGGAAATTGAAGGACTTTCATACGAAGAGATTTCGGAGGTCCTCGATGTCTCAGTCGGAACAGTTAAATCAAGGATTTCGAGGGCAAGGGACGAATTAAGAATATTGCTGAAAGATTTTACGGAACAAAAATAAAGCTGGATCGTTTAAATAACAGGAGGCAATGATGAAGTGCTCAAAAGCGCATAAACTCATATCGCTCTATATTGACGGCGAACTGCCGGAACAGGATATGAAAATATTTGAAGACCATATGAATATCTGTCACAAGTGCCGTGCTGAATTCGAAGGAAGCAGGGAACTGCACAAATTGTTTATAAAAGCAGATGAATTTAAAGCACCCTATGGTTTTCACACAAAAGTCATGGCGAACATAAGTTCAGGCAAAGCAGTGAGGTTCTCAGGAATTCCTGTTTTTCTCAGGTTTGCGGAGGCAGCTGCGATTATTGTGGTCATTGTTTTTGGCATACTCTCAGGCAGCACGGTCCTTAAGGGTTATCCTACAGATAAAACAAGAGACGTAATGGCCTCTCTTTCACTTGATGTCTTTGACTCTGCACCTCCGGATTCGCTGGCCGGTGCGTACCTTGCAATGATGGAGGTGCGGAATGAAAAATAGCACACTTAAATTCCTGCTCCTTATCTCCCTGATATTAAATATATCCTTTGTAGGAGCTGCCGGGTATCAGTATTACAAAAAATCAACTTACTGGACTTCACCTTTTGGCTATAAGATCCAGAAGGGACATTTTTTATTCGAGGAGCTTTCTCTGAATCCGGCGCAGCTGAAGGCGATGAGGGAAAATGCAGTAAAGTTCCGCGCGATAATCGACGAAAAAAGACAGGCTATTGCCTCAAAGAGAAAAGAACTCATTGCTCTGATGCGTCAGGACAACCCTGAAAGAAAGGCAATCGCAGGCATAGTAACCGAGATCAGCGGAATGCAGGAGGAAATGCAGCGTATGATCGCCATGCACATACTCGACATGAAGGACAGCCTGGATAAGGAGCAACAGAAAAAGTTTCTTGATTTAATAGAAAATGCGATGAAAGATGGAAGACAAATGGAATGTCCGCAAGCAATGGAGCAGGAACAATAATGAAGAAAAAAAGCTGGTTTTTTGTGATTGTCTCCGCACTTATTATCACTGTCTCATTTGCGGTATATTGGATGTTTTTTCACAAAGACAACACCGGGACGGTTTTTCAAACCGAGACAGTGAAGCGTAGGGACATTGCAGCGTCCGTTCAGGCGACCGGAGTCATAAGGGCGAGAATCGGGGCTGAGGTAAAAGTTGGGGCCAGGATTTCAGGCAGGGTCGAAAGGCTTTATGCCAACATTGGAGACGTAGTGAAAAAAGGGCAGTTGATAGCCCGCCTTGAGCAGGTGGATTTGCAGGCAAAGGTCGATGAAGCGAGGATGAATCTGAAGACCTCTGAAGCTAACCTTGACCTTGCAAAAAAAACAATAAAGAGGATAGAGGGCCTCTACGCAGAAGAGTTGGTGTCAAGAGACAAACTGGATGTTGCTGAGAGGGACTTAATAACAGCACAGGCCCAGGTAAACCAGATCAGAGAGAACATCAGGTACAACGAAACACAGATGTCTTATGCGAACATATATGCGCCGATATCCGGTGTTATTGCCTCTGTTGCAACCCAGCAGGGGGAGACAGTCTCTGCATCGTCCCTGAATGTCCCGACCTTTGTTACGATTGTTGATCTAAACCGGCTTGAGATATATGCATATGTCGATGAGACGGATATCGGCAAGATAAAGCCTGGGCTTGAAGCAATCTTTTCCGTAGATTCCTTCCCTGATAAGGACTTCAAAGGCAAGGTCACTGCCATCTATCCGAAGGCAACGATCCAGGACAATGTGGTCTATTACATAACAGTCATCTCCATAGAAAACCCGGAAGGCAAACTTAAACCTGATATGACAGTGAATGCGACAATACTTTTGAATAAACGCGATAATGTTCTCGCAGTCCCCAATAAATCAATAAAGAGAGAGGGCGGCAAGAAAGTTGTCACAGTGCTTGAGAACAACAAGCCGATCCAGAAAACTGTCAAGACAGGATGGAAGGACAGCGCTTACACAGAGATCGTAGAGGGACTAAAAGAGGGAGACAGGGTTGTAACAGGTGAGGCAGTAAAGAAGGAAGAGGAATTTTGACCGTTCAGATTATTTGCAGCATAACTCCCCCTGACCCCCTCTTAACTTAAGAGGGGGAACTGATTACTGCTCCTCCCCTTAAGATAAGGGGAGGTATGGAGGGGTTATGAAGGAAGAACGACTTTGTCAAAAAAATGAATTTTATAAAGGAGGCTTATTCATGATAGAACTAAAAGATATAACAAAGACATACAGGAAAAATGGAAGTCTTGAGGTAAAAGTGCTTGAGGGCATAAACCTTGAAATCAAAAAAGGTGATTTCGTGGCTATTATGGCGCCGTCGGGCATGGGGAAATCAACACTGATGAATATCATAGGCTGTCTTGACAGGCCGACCGGCGGAGAGTATTTTCTTGACGGCGCCGAAGTCGACAAGATGAATGATGACGAACTCTCGCGCACAAGGAACAAAAAAATCGGATTTGTCTTTCAATCGTTCAATCTCCTGCCGAAGACGACTGCGCTTGAGAATGTGGAACTGCCGTTGATTTACTCCCCTGTTGATGTGGACTTAAAGGCCAAGGCCAAGGCAGCCCTTGAGGCCGTGGGCCTTGGAGACAGAATAGACCACATGCCGTCAGAGCTGTCGGGCGGCCAGCAGCAGAGGGTTGCGATAGCGCGGGCGCTGGTGAACGATCCGGCGATTATTCTGGCAGATGAACCGACGGGAAACCTTGACACCGCATCGAGCAACGAGGTCATGGGCATATTCACGAAACTTAACCGGGACGGCAGGACCATAATCCTGGTAACGCATGAAGCTGAAGTTGCCGAAAAAGCTGAAAGGATAATCAGGATGATGGATGGAAGGATAGTCAGTGATGAGCGGAGGGCGAAATAATGTCACTCGGAAAGATAATAAACATTTCACTCAAAGGGCTTTCAAAAAATAAAATGAGGACATTCCTCATGATGTTAGGGGTTATCATCGGTATCGCCACACTTACGGTTATCGTGTCCATGGCAAAGGGAGCCCAGCATAAAGTGATGAAGGGTATAGCGAACTTCGGGCCGAATGCAGTCATGGTCTCTGCCGGCGGTGGAAAGATGTTCGGGCCTCCTGATGACAAAGTGACGACTCTCACGCTCGAGGACGCCGATGCGATCAAGGAATCTGTAAAAGGCATCAAACATATCGCGCCTTTCACAGTAAATCTCGAACAGACTATCATTTACGGCAGCGCCAACACCATGTCGCCGGTAGTAGGCGCGACCCCTGAGTTCGCTGATGCCTGGCAATGGTATGAGGAGCAAGGCGATTTTATAAGCGAGGAGGACAATTCAGGTATGTCCAAAAATTGCATGCTCGGGAAGACAGTCGTAAAGGAGTTGTTCGGCGACCAGAATCCGATAGGCGAGACAATAAGGGTGAACAATACGAATTTCAAAGTCATTGGGGTTCTGAGCGCGCGGGGATCGAGTCCGCACGGCATGGATATGGACAGAAGGGTAATGGTGCCTCTCACCACAGCGATGAAGAGGCTTTACAACGTCACTTACATCGGAATGATACGGCTCTATGTGGACAACCCCTCTCAACTTGAGGAAATGAGCAAGAACGTCGCCGCGCTTCTCAAGGAGCGCCATCATATAACCCCTCCGCAGGA
>MHDW01000108.1:0-8830 GCA_001803645.1 Nitrospirae bacterium GWC2_42_7
TCCGAATTGGAAAAGAACCACTTTACCCTTTTTAATTATTGCTTCAATTGCTGGATGTCTTCTGTATCTAAATACTTTAAATGCCCCATTCCAGTTTGACGATTTTGAGAGCATTGTCAATAACACAAGACTGTATGATATTAATAATTTTATCCCGCCAACAGGCTCGCGTGATGTAGGTTCCCTGACCTTTGCGCTGAATTTTGCTCTTTCGCGTTATGATGTTGTCTCATATCACATTTTTAACATCCTGATCCATATTTTAAACTCTATTTTGGTATTTTTTCTTTACGGTCTGCTTTTGAATAAAATCTCTCCTGAAACATCAAAAGACAAACATAAAACCCCCTCACCCTCGCCCCTGCCTACCGGACAGGCAGGCTCTCCCCCCAGGGGAGATAACGCCTCCGCCTTCGGCACCCCCTCTTTAAAGATAACGCCCCCAGGCTCCGCCTCTCCCCCTCTTAAGATAAGAGGGGGTAAAGGGGGGGGTATGATTTCCGGAGGGGGGGAGGGTGATGTCTGTGGCTTTACTAATTACGGCATTGGTAAAAACAGTCTTATAGCAGGATTTACAGCTTTAATTTTTCTGGTCCATCCGATACAGACAGGTGCGGTTACATATATTGTTCAGAGATTTGCATCCCTCGCAACACTCTTTTACCTTTTCAGTATTGTAATGTTCCTGAAATCGTCCGTAAGATATTCCGCAGAAAAGAGGTTTTTCTCAGCAACTCATCTGACCTATTATTTGTTGTCCCTTCTGTCTGCTGTCCTGGCGATGAGGACCAAAGAGATAGCGCTTACACTTCCGCTCGCAATTCTGATCTGCTGGATCCTTATCAGCACTGCCAGGGAAAACAGCCGGACATGGGCTGCAAAAATCCTATATGTCATGCCTTTTTTGATCGCCTTTTTTATCATCCCCTTAGGGTTCTTAAACACCAGTCTTCCGATAGGAGAGTTAATAGGTGAGATAGGCAGTAAATCAACTGCTGCAAAAGATATCAGGAGGACAGAATACCTGTTCACACAATTCAGAGTGATCGCAACCTATCTGAGGCTTATGTTCGTGCCAATAGGACAGAATCTCGACTACGACTACCGCATATCAAAATCTTTGTTCGAGCCAACAGTGCTCATGTCACTTTCACTGCATATCGCAATAATAGTTTCTGCCATAATATATTTTCTCAGAAACAGACGTGGACTGTCCGTTATCATATTTTTCGGGATCTTCTGGTTCTATCTGACCCTTTCAGTAGAATCAAGCTTTATTCCCATAAAAGACGTTATCTTTGAACACAGGTTGTATCTGCCGTCTTCCGGGCTTATTGCAGCCTTTGTAACAGTTTTTGTTATATCAGCAGAGAAGTTTAAGAAAGAAAAGATATATACGATAATACTGACTGTTATGATTCCTGTATTGGTAATGCTTTCAGGACTGACAATAAAGAGAAATATGCTTTGGCAGGACGGCATCGCTTTATGGGAAGATACGATAAGAAAATCACCCCATAAGTCACGGCCTTACAGCAACCTCGGAAATATATACAATGAAAGAAGAAGGTATAAAGATGCTGAAACAGTATATTTAAAAGCCATAGAAATAGATCCCGAATTCCCTGGTATTTATAATAATCTGGGGAATACATACAAGGCAGGCCACAGATACAAAGAGGCCATTGATGAATATGCAAAGGCCTTGAACCTTGATCCGCGTTATGCTGAAGCTTACTACAATCTCGGCACTGCTCTTTATGACATGGGTCGGAACGAAGAAGCTCTTGCAAATTATAAAAAAGCTCTCGAACTCTCTCCTCAAATGTTCGAGGCATATACAGCTATAGGGAACAGCTACGATGATATGGGATTGAAAACCGCAGCTTTGGAGATGTATGCAAGATCAATCGAGATCAATCCATATTATTTCATGACTTATTACAACCGTGGCGTCTTGTGTGAGACCATGAGAGATATTGAAAATGCCAGAAAAGATTATCTGAAGGCTTTAGAGCTTAATCCGGACTCTGATCTCCCTAAAAGAAGGCTTGAAATAATAGGATGGTAACATTTAAACCTAAAGTATTTGTGAGCAATAAAACTATTGTCTTTTGAGCATTGATGGATTAGAATTCTTTTGTTACTAAATACGCTATTATAAAATAGTTCGGCAATATTATGAATTCAGGAGCGAGGCATGAAATTTAAAAGATATAAGGGCATGTTTCTTTGTGCGCTGTTTTACCTTTTCGCAGTTTTATTAAATCTCAATACTGCGGTTGCGCAGGAACAACCTATGGAAACTGTTTCGCCGGATCAGATCGATCCAATAAAGATCATCTCACCTGCAGAAAATTCTCAGGTTATCGGAAAAAAACCTGAGATCAAACTCGAATTCCCGGGGACGATCGATACCTCAACTGTTGTTGTGATCATTGATGGGACCGATGTCACAGAGATAGCATCTGTCACAGAAAAAGGATTTGAATATACCCCTGTAATCGCACTGCCGGCTGGGCAGCATACTATTTTAGTTCTTGCTTTGGGAAAAGATGGTATTCAGATACAGAAACAATTTGCTTTTATATCCCGTCACAGCGAGGCCTTTGATGAAGCATATTCGAATAACGAGGTCTCGGTTATATACGAATCTGCTATTATGAAACCAGAGCGTGCCATCAATGTTCCCTATTCAAAGATCGAGGGAAATCTTATATCAGGATCAAAACTAAGGAACGAACACTGGGAGTTTTCTTTGACCAGCGGGTTAAGATACTTTGATCAGAGCCTTCCGGTCTATGGAGTGAGTTCTCCTGGTCAAGCTTCTCTGAGTAAGGGCTTAGACCTCTTAAATTTCCTCTTCACCGGAAAATACACTAACAATGATACTAAATTCATAACTGAACTCGGCGATATCCAGATAACCGAGACACAGAATACGGTATCAGGTCTTGCTAGAAGGGGAGGAAAAGTCTCTTTGGAGTATAAAAATTTTTCTCTTAATGCTTTTGATGTAAGGAGCAGGCAGGCGATCGGGTTTATAGGCGGGCTCGGAATCGAAGGAAAATCGAAGGAACATATCTCCGGGATATCCGGGGGCATCAAGCTTTTTGATAAGAAGCTTGAGCTTAGGACCATATATGCTTCGGGAGGCGAGCCCGGAAATTCTGTTGGGATAACAACAACATCTTCACATTCAAAAGGAAATGTCATGGGCCTTCTTTTAAGAACCGATTTTTTTGAAAACAGGTTAATAACAGAGGCCGAGTATGATTATGTAACATATGATCCCGACACCTCCGATAATTACAAAAAACAGAGCGACAGGACATACAGGTTGAAGGCAGGCGGCACTTTGAACAAATATACTTATGAAGTCATATATGAGTATTACGGCCCGAACTATACGGTTATAGGCAATACAGGCACACCCAGAGACAGAAAAGGCGTAAATATTCTAAACAGCCTTAATCTCGGCGATCAGGCGATCACCCTGATGCTTTCGAAATATAGCGACAATATTGGGGGAAATCCTCTCCTGTTGAGGACTAATACATACATTGCCAGGCTCGATTACGCATTAAATAAGCTGCCGTCTCTGCCGATGATGGTAAGTTATGAAAAAAGCATACAGGACAGCACAAAAGAGCCCTCCAACACTGAACCGTTAAACATATATTCCGATACTATTACAGGTGCTGTCACTTATGTGTACGATCAAATAAGCATTGGTTTTGCATCTGCTTATTCTATCCAGAACGACAGGACAGAGGCCAATAATGACACAAAGGCTGTAAGTTTTTCCCTGACCCCTTCATACAATATTCCAGGCTTGTCCCTAATCCCGGCTTTTGTCTGGAGCAGATCATGGAATAGTTTCGCAGATGTCTGGACAGACATGTACACATCCACACTCGGGATGAACAGCAGATTTTTCAGGGACAGAGTGAGCTTTGATATAAACGGTACATATCTTATAACAAAGGCTGACGATAATTCTGTGAACACAAAAAATCTGAACGCAAATTTCAGGCTCGGCTACAACATGCAGAATATATTCAGCTTTTTGAAAGACCCTGTTGTAGCGCTTCGGGGAAATTATCAGAGCATAAAAGATAAGATCAATCCTGATGTATACAAGGATGAGACTACTCTATTTCTTGTATTTTCGACAGCAATCCCGTTTTCTTTTTAAGGAGGAGAATATGAAAAAAACAATAATTGTGCTGATCGCAGTGATGTTTTCAGTGTTTTTATCTGCCATATCCGAAGGAGCTGTATTAACTCCAACTCCATCTTCAATCAGGATACCGAGAGGGCAGGCATCTTTGATCGTAATTAATTATAAGCTCACAGGCGTCGTTACTTCTGACTGCATAATGACCTCTCCTTCAGGTCGTTTTGATTACGGCGCTTTCGGTGAGTCAAATTCCATGCCATTAAACATTAATGTTAAAAATGGAGCAGGAAGCGTTGTGGAGGCCCTGTCCATTCCGGTAAGGATAAATGACAGAGCATTAAAAAACAAGATCAACTCATTCCAATACTCAAGGACATTTACAGGATGCGATGGAGATCTGTCTTCAGCGGTTAATATAAACATAACAACAGATGCAGCCTCGGATTTCAATATAAACAGAATAAATCTTTATTTTGAGAACAAGAGAGCAGAGACAACTGTAGAGAGAAATTTTCCGAAGCTCAGGGCATATGCTGATATAAGGTTTGTCGGCTCAGGGCTTTTTCAGGGATACTGGGAGGTTGATGGCAGAATGATATCCCCGGTCAACCAGCACCTGACATACGGAAGGAGCATAACTCTTCTGACGCCGGATATCCCATCGCTTCCCACAATAGACCCTGGTTCGCATATCGTTAGATTTGTAATAACAAATCCCCAGATAGAAATGCCTTTACCATCCATTGTATATTTCGTGACCCCGAAAGAATCGAGGGAGATGCCTGTAAGCATAAAACTTCTAAGCCCTTCTGATAAATCCGAGGTCCCGTTTTCCCCACTTCAAATCGAGTGGGAGAAACCGAATGATTCATCCTTATTTCTTGTATCTTTTTATTACAGCACGGACGGGAAGCCTGTCTTTTCTGCCTTTGTAAAAGAGGGGTCTTATATGCTCACCAATGCAGTTCTGAAAAGTTATTTTTCATCAGGCAAAGAATATTACTGGAAGGTCAAGGGGTTCGACACCAAAGTTAATTTCTCAGGTGAGAGCCTGATGAGGAGCTTTACATTCGAAAAATAAAAGCCCGGCAATAAGCTACAGGAATTTCAGATTTCATCGTTTGGGTGAAATCTGAAATCCAATAATCTTTTGAGAGCAAGAAGTCTGGTATAATTTATCATGACCACATCACAGACAAAGATTGTCCATATAATAGGACATAAGAACCCTGATACTGATTCCATCTGCTCTGCCATAGCCTATGCCCATTTCAAGAATCTCACTGATAAACGATTCCTTTTTACACCTGCACGAGCAGGCAAGATAAATCAGGAGACCCGTTTTGTTCTCGAAAAATTCGGAGTTCCTGTACCTAATGAGATCGAGAGCCTTGCTGCAACCGTCAGCGATCTTGAGATGAAAAAACCTGTTTCAGTCCGTGCGCGCGATTCCGTACAAATGCTCGCCCTGCTTATGCGTGAAAAAGGGGTGCGTTCCCTTCCTGTAGTTGATGACAATGGCAGATTATTAGGTATTGTAGGACTGAAAGATATCGCCCGTCATTACATGGACAGTGTTGAGTTTACGGAACTGTCAAGGGCTCCGATAGACCTCGATATTCTTTTGAAGACACTTGAAGGAAGGGTGATAAGCAATTCAAAAAAAGCTTCTTCTCTTGCCGGACGCATACTAATAGCCTCAATGCAGAAAGGCACAATTTTAAACAAGGTCCAATCAGGTGACATAGTTATTATAGGAGATCAGCAGGATATCCAGCAGGAACTGATAAATGCCGGGTGTTCTTCTTTGATAATTACAGACAATATACCCGTGAACAGCGATGTTGCCGGGTCAGCGGAAAAACACGGCACGCTCATTATATCCTCTCCTCACCACGCTTTTGCCACTGTCCAGCTTATGACAATGTCTGTACCTGTTGGAGCAATAATGTGCACAGAATGTCCGGTAGTAGGTCTTTATACACCTATATCCGAACTCAGGAAAAAGATCGTTGAATCTGATTATCGTTCTGCTGTTGTTGTTGACAGCGACCACAGGCTTATGGGATTTGTGACAAGGACTGACCTTTTGAAGCCGGTGAGGAAAAAGGCGATACTCGTGGACCATAATGAGCTCTCACAGGCTGTTGACAATATTGAAGATGCAGAGATCCTTGAGATAATAGACCATCATCGTGTTGGGGACATATCCACGGTTGCGCCTATTTATGTTTACAATGACCCGATTGGAAGCACCTGCACTGTGGTTGCAGGCATAATGTTCCTCCACCAGATAAATATCCCGGCAGAGATAGCAGGTTTGCTTCTCTCTGGTATTCTTTCTGATACGCTGATACTTTCTCTTTCCACAACCACAGATCGTGATCACCAAACTGCGGAACGTCTTGCTGGCATGGCAGGGGTTTCGCTCAAGGAATACGGCAAAGAACTGCTACACTCAAGCATAAATATCGAAGGCAGGACCGTAGCTGAACTTATCGCCTCAGATATGAAAGAATTTTTTATCAGCGGCAAGAAACTCGGAGTAAGCCAGATGATGGTGCTGGACTGCGAACAAATAGACATCAGGGAAGAGGAGCTTCTGGCAGAACTGGAGCATCTCAGGATATTAAACGGTTATGATCTGGCGGCCCTTCTTGTAACAAATCCCCTGAGCTCTTCAAATGAACGCATCCTTATGAAAGGTGAAAAGTGGCTGGTTGAAAAAGCCTTCAACCTTAAGTTTGAAGGAGATGTCGGCATACTGCCAGGCGTGCTTTCGAGAAAAAAAGATTTTATCCCTGCAATAGGGCAAGTACTCAGCATGGGGAGTTCAGAATAGTTTGAAGTCCTGGAAAAATATAATTATTTAAGATATTTTATGGTGTAGTGTTTCATGAATCCCTTTTCTTATTGTTGTCATTCCAGCTTGTCTGGAATCTTTCAGAAAGATTGCGGACAAGCCGCAATGACACCTATTTGAACAGAATTTGCTATGAATAATTTGGACTAATATTTATTCAAGTTTTGTATACTATATCATTGTCTGAAATATGCCGATGTGGTGGAACTGGCAGACGCGCCGGACTCAAAATCCGGTGGGGGCAACCCCATGAGAGTTCGATTCTCTCCATCGGCACCAATAAAATCAATGCCTTATGCCCTTTCCGGCTCATGTGTCAATTCCTCCATTTTAGGGATTGTGCTCATTTTGTGCGCGACTCACTTAAATTCTATCTGATTTCAGCTGACTCCATAGATAGGCACCAATAGAATTAATGTCTTATATATTTATTGACATAAAAAACTTAAAAGAATAATATTAATAAATCTGGCCAAAGGATAATAATATTATTTGAGAGAGGGTCACATGAAAATAAAAGTGTCATTGCTATCAATTTTTCTGCTTTTGTCTTTGTCTTGTTCTACTCATTTGCCTGTTTATAATCCCAATGTTGGAGATCAGAAAATAAGAGTAGTGGTTAAATATTTTACGGTCAATGAAAATATTAAAATCAATTATAACGGCAATATCAATTTTACCAAGCAGATTGCTGAAAATATTGCTTCGCTATTTCAAAAGAATAAAGTAAACGCAATCGCTGTTAACAATTCAACAAATATCGATTTTGTTGCAGACTATATTATTGAAGGTGATGTTTCAGTAATAGATCAGGGTAATCGAGCAGCAAGATTCTGGGGTGGATTTGGAGCTGGGAGTGCTATTTTTGAAGCAAATGCTAAATTGATAGACAATAAAACATCAAATGTCATTTTAAATTATACAAATGCCAGAACATCTTTTGCTTCTGTCTTAAAAAGCGATGACAACCTAATGCAAGAGCTTTGTCTCGAACTTTCAGAGGATATTTATGGAGAGTTTTCAAAACCACCATCTTCGGATTTAATACAAGCAGCAGAACAGGGGATAACACACTAAGATGCTATCCCTTTGAGTGTGCCCATTTTGTGCCCGACTCACTTAAATTCTATCTGATTTCAGCTGACTACATAGGCACCAATAAAATTAATGTCTTATAATTTATTGACATAAAAGACTTGAAAAAAATAATATTAAAAAATCTGGTCAAGGGATAAAAATATTATTTGAGAGAGGGTAATATGAAAATAAAAATGTCATTGCTATCAATTTTTCTGCTTTTGTCTTTGTCTTGCGTTACAACAAAAACACCTGTTTACAATCAACCTGCAATAGACAAGCCGGTGCAGGTAATCGTAAAGTATTTTACAGTAAGCGGAACAGAGAAGAATAATTATTCAGGATCTATTAATTTTGGCAGAGAACTTGCAGAAAATACAGCTTCATATTTACAGATGAAAGGTATTAACGCTATAGCTGTTTCGGAACTTGAAGATCTTAAAACTGATTATCTTATAAAAGGTGATATTATCCGTCTGGATACTGGATCACAAGGGCTTAGATTTTTTGGCCTTATTACACCACCAATCGGAGTTGCCTTTATGGCTTTAGGTAGTGGCAGCTTAAAAGTAGATGCAAGGGTATTCGATATCAATAGCTCCAAGGCTGTTTTGGAATATGATGGGTTTCAGAAGACAGCCCTTATTTCTTTCTTGAGGGATGATGAAAACGTCATGAAAGAACTTTGCATTGAAACGGCTGAAATT
>MHDW01000108.1:8841-22437 GCA_001803645.1 Nitrospirae bacterium GWC2_42_7
TCTTGCGAATGCGATAGGAAATAAAGAATATATACTAAAACTCTCAAATACAATACAAAAGGAGGTTACTAAAAAGTAGAAAGAATGTTCTTCTAACAGTTTTCTAGCCGAATAACATCAACTAACATAAAAATTAGATTTTGCTAATTGTGCCTATTTTGTGCCCGTCTCATTGATATCCTATCTGACTCTATCTGACTCTATCTGACTCCAGCTGACATGGCAAAAAAAGAAAACCCCTTGAAAAAAAAGATTTATCTCATATTTCCAAGGGGTTATGTAGTTATGCTAAAAATGTCTTTATTATACTTAAAATCCGGTGGGGGCATCCCCATGAGAGTTCGATTCTCTCCATCGGCACCAATAAAATCAAACTACTCTGTTACATAGGCTTCTTCTATTCACATACCAATTTCGGTTGCTTTCCGAACATATTCGTTGAATATGCTAAAATAAGCCCCACTAATCATGAATACCGAAAAAGAATATATCCCTGTCACTGTTGACAAGAGCCACATAATCACAATCGGCGAAAGGCTTTACACGGAAAGTATCGAAGTCATACGTGAGATTGCGAATAATGCCTATGATGCTGACGCATCTCTTGTTGAAATCATGCTGACCGAAGACAGCATCGAAATAAAAGACAACGGTGCAGGAATGGACAGAGAAGGGCTTAAACAATATTTCAATATCGGCTCTCAGCAGAAACTATATTCCTCAAAATCACCGGTCTACCATCGCGACAGAATTGGCCAATTCGGCATCGGCAAATTCGCAAGCCTTTCTGCCTGTGAGAGGTTTGAGGTTCTGACAAAAAAAGGTGATTTTGTAGGCAGGGTTGTATTTGACAAGAAAGAATGGGAAAAGGCAGGCGATGTTTGGAGCCTTCCCCTTGAAATATTGCCGCCTGATTTCAGAAAAACAGACGGGACAACCGTGATTCTTACAGGATTGAGCAGACGTTTTGAACTTAATGATATAGAGGCCAAGATAATCGAAGGAACTCCTCTGAAGGCCCCTAATTTCAGAGTAAGACTGAATAATCATACCATTACTCCAAGAAGCCTGACAGGCCATAAAATACCTTTTATTGAAGGTGTTGAATTCGGGCCTGTGACTGGGGAAATAATCATACTTCCACAGTCACTTGCTTCAACCGATGAACTCGGCATAGAAGTAAAAGTAAAGCAGGTTACTGTTCGCAGGGAATTTTTCGGAATGGAAACATGGGGAAGTGTAATGGCTCGTGTAAGGGGAGAAGTGAATGCGGATTTTCTTCCAATTACAAGCGACAGGACAGGTTTTATCAAAGATTCTCCTGAATATAAGGCTTTCCTTGAGATAATGGAAAAACAGATGGAGGATGTTAAAAAAGTTCTCCAGAAATTAACTGTAAAAAAAGAGGGGCGTATCGTCAGCCGTGCGTTGAATGAAGCATTACAGCGCATATATAAGGCATTATACAGCAATCCTGAGCTGTCTCCTTTTGGTGCGCTTCCTATGGCTGATGACATAGCAAAAGGTCTTGGAGGGGCCGGGCTTTTGTCAGATAAAAAAGAAGCTGGAGAAAATGTAACTCCAGCAGAAAAGCAAAAATCAAAGCCAATAGAAATAAAAAAGAAGAAAAGGCCTAAAGTAAAGAAACTCACTCCAAATGCTATTATTAAGAAAATTAAGTTCGGCCAGTATGGCGTGTCATGTGTTGTTGACAGTTTTGGGGAAGAAGGCCCTGAAGTATTTACCGAGGAGACAACAATTTATATCAACAGGGACCATCCTCTGTACAAAAGAGAATCTACAAAAGGAGATACTCATGTCCTCAACCTTGCAAGGCTTATTACTCAGGAAATCGCTCTGATGAAGGACTCAAAAAACCCGAGACAGGCTTTTGAAAGACAGAGCAGGCTTTTAAAAGATGCTTTTATTGAGAAAGAAAAGATCAGTAAAGATTAGTATTCTCTAAAGCCCTACTATCTGTACGATTTCAAAAACTCCTTTACTGTCAACCCTGCTTTTGCTGTTTAAATACCTTTAACGCATCAGGATCAAATACTATGTTCTTTCCAATCCGATTGTATTTCAGGATGCCATTCTTTACCCATCTTCTGACTGTAATTTCTGCAACCTCAAAATATTCTGCTGCTTCTTTGATAGTGAAAGGAGACTGCCGTATATCACTAAACACTTCAGCATGGGGATAGTGTTCTTTTTCAAAACCAACCCTTGCAATAATGGAAAAAAGTCTTTCTCTTTCCTTTATTGGCATATCAACGATTTCTTTGTAAACTTTTCTTGCTGTTATCATAGTTATTCAAACCTCCCTTAGATATTGCTTAAGTTCACGATAGAAATTTTCATGAGTTCCTATCATGTAAAATATTATTGTGTTGCTTTCTGTTTTATAGGCTATTAAGTATTCCTGTCTTTGAAATTTAAACTTATGCACTTTAAACCCTGTTAAATCACCTTTTTTTGCCTCTCCAATATCTGGATTCTTTATAACGCCTTCAGCTTCATCTTCAATTTTCAACTGAAAAGCCCTGGATTGTTTCTTTACAAATTTTTTGAACGGCGGTTTGTATGAAGTATCCATGATCACTTTAATGATAAATTATATTATCATCCATGTCAATAAAAACTTATTAAATCCTTAATCCCAGTCCCACAAACCGGTGTTATTTCTTGCCGACAAAATCTGACTTTCTGCATTTTTTGCAGCTAAAGCAAAGCGAACTGCTTCAACAATTGCACCTAAATTGTATTCGGCTATTGATGGAGTATATCTGACCTTTGATTTTAATCAATTAATTTCTTCCTTCAATCCATTGTTTTATGCTATATTCTGGCCATGGTCGCGGGAAATAGTCAGTTGAAACCTTGTCTGTTTTGCAATGAGCAAATGGAATTTGAAAACATTGCTTTGGATTTAACTCAAGTTACTTGCCCACGTTGCAGTAAATACATAATTACTGGTTCTGCTATAGCGATACTTAAAGGAAATAAATTATCAAACAGACGGAAAGCAAATATTTCCGGCTTCTTAAAGGAAAATTCAGGATACAAAATACATATTAACAATTTAGATACCTTGTACAACATTAAGATGCCTAGTTTCGAGGAACGCGCAGATAAGATTCTATTGAACCTTGAAAAATTAACTGAGTATGCAGGCGAACATATACTTATGGATTCTTCTTGGATAAGTTGGGGATGGTGCTTGGATATTGAAGAATTGAAAGAATTCACAGACTTTCTTCAAAATGGTGTTCATCGCATATCTTCTATTGATCGACACGGTAGAGAAAACGGTTACAAAATTACTCCAGTTGGATGGCAATATCTTGAAACTATCAAGAAGATTAATGAAGATAGCCAACAAGGCTTCGTTGCTATGATGTTTAATGATGACGCTAATTTAAGAAGTAAAATTGTGCCCATTTTGTACCCGTGTCTCTTAAATTCAGCCTGATTTCACCTGACTCCATCTGACATGGCAAAAAAAGAAAACCCCTAATTGCATTAAGCAATCTTATGCTTTCAAGGGGTTGTAAAGTTATGCTGAAAATGTCTTTTTTGTACTCAAAATCCGGTGGGGGCAACCCCATGAGAGTTCGATTCTCTCCATTGGCACCAATAAAATTGCTGCTATTTATATGGCCTTAAAAGGATATCGAACAAAAAACATGTTTTTCTATGCACTATAATTCAGACAATTAAAAATTCAGATCTTGCCTGCTTAAAGTTTTGACTGCCTCCAGATTGCCTAACCGGGCAGCAATTCTACAATCACTGACAAATTCAGCCTCCCTGCCTATTGATGAATAAACTATTGAACGCGCATAATACGCTTCAGCATTGGAGGGATTTAACTGAATAGCATTTGAGTATGCTTTAATAGCACCTCTATTTTTCCCATCATGCATCAAAATATCCCCTTTGCGTACCCATGCCATATCTTCTGTTTCTGCAGCGCTGACCACAACCTTGTTGTCAAAAAAATTACAATATATTGATTCATAGATCCCTATTCTTAACGGAAAGATAATAAAGAACCACAATGAAGTAATAAGAAGAGAAATTGCGCTGGCCTTTTTCGCCTTACCCTGAATCAGGTTATATAGCAAGCAAAAAACAAATGGCGGCAAAAGAAAACCAATAGTTTTTTTGAAAATATGCGGGATAAAATATATTGAGAAAGCTTCATATTGTACTGCATACAATACAAAAATAATTGCAGCATAAATCACAAAAACAATGTTAGGCAGAGACAAGAAAGGTTTTATGTTTCTAAAGGAAAGTCTGGGTATTTGTTTTATAAAGGAACTGGCCTTGCCTACTGTTTCTTCCTTGTACTCATCCTCCGGCCCATCCTGAATATAATTTGTTTCAAACTGACTTTTTAACGGCTTAAGCGGATGATACTGGTACTGCGGGTGGGTCATATAAAGAATAATGTTTTGATATGCCTTGTCTATTTCATTGGTCATTGCAAAAGCTTTTTCCTGTTGCTCAGGCTTGCCGTTGAATTGTTCAGGATCCCAGATATATAATGCTTCTTTATACGCCTTTGTTATCTCTTCTTCCGTAGCCTGGATATCCAGCTTTAATACCTTATAAAACTCTGGGATATCTTTTAATAATCCATCGAAATGTTCAACCCTTCTGTCTTTCATGAAGCCCCCTTGTTTCCAAATTGCTGTTAACTACAACAAAAAAATTATATCATAAGGCATAAATTTACTCAAAGCAGCAACATTTGCTTATAAAAAGAAGTTGTTGCACACAAAATCCGGTGGGGGCAACCCCATGAGAGTTCGATTCTCTTCATCGGCACCAATGATTAAATTGCAAATTCATTACACCGCTATCTCTAAGGCGATTCTGTCATATTTGGCAACTGGAGCTGTCTTGTTATTTGTTTCTTTTTTCTCAATCAGTCCTATCTGTTCAAGATATTTTACATCCTCTGCAACATTCTTGACATCCCTCTTTGCCATCCTTGCAAGCTCATTGATTGAAGAAGGTTTCTTGGCCCTGATAACATGAAGGAGTTCAAGTCTCTTGGGTGTCAATATCTTCCTGAACGCCTCAAAGCTGGTGAAATAAACACCAGTATCTTTCTTGACCTTTTCCCCGCGCTCAATAGCCTCTGCCTTCTCTGCAAATTCCTTTAACGCTGTCTTAACATCTTTGATGCCTATCTTGATTTTTTTTATTCTCATAACTCACCCCTTTTAAATTTTTCCATGTCTCTATAAAAGTCCTGTATCAGTTTCCATACGTTAATAAATTTATAAGGTTTTACCGTTCCTCTGATATGTCTATGATCTCCTTTGCGTTCTGCGTTGTCATAGCCGATTACCCGCTTATCCCCTACAATATAAACCAGAGAATATTTATATCCGTGTGGTTTATCCTCCGTGGGTTCTGGCAATTTCCATAAGTTGATTTCAACAGTATTGCCTAATTCATCAATGACCTTTGAATATTCTATTAATTCAGCCTTCATTTTATTATAGGTATTATATGCCAATAAAAAGATCTAGTCAAAAAAATAAATGATTTAATGATAAAGGATTTCAAAATAGCTTATCTTTCGATAAGTTTCTCAAAACACATTAATAAAACCCTTTAAAGTCTTCAGTGCTTATAATATTAATATTTTTTTATTAGTACATTAGCACAAAAAAAGATCTATATCTTGTATAAGAATTGGCATGAAAATTATTCTCTTTTTGATATTTACAAACACTTGTTAATAACCTGTCAATATTCCAGCATGAAGTATATTCGTTCCTCTATGAAACTTCAAGAAAATTACACTTTGCCTAAATTTTAGGCAGATAAAATATTGTAATAAATCAATGTGTTATGCCAATAAAACAACAAAAAGGAATAGAAATTTCTTTTTCTCTTAAAACGCCCTGTAATCAAAGGATTTCTAAACTTCAAATTCTAAATTCATGTTTGTTTCAGGGCTTTTTCATATATCCTGTATTTCTTGTATAACTTCCCGCCGATGGTTTCAATTGTCCTCTGAACAGGTATGTTGTCTTCAAGTATCCAGGAGAACTCGACCCGCTTATAATTTCCTATTTTGATAGGCTTAAAACCTTCTCTGAACATAAGGGCCTCAACCCCCTGATTGCGGAATTCTTTTTTTATACCAAGAAGCATAACCCTCAGATTCTTTATCTTTTTTGAATAATAAAGCGCTTTTGATATTGTGATCGGATTCAGTTTCGCATTCATCTGTTTAAGCACAAGGTTAAAATCAGGGACCAGTCCCATAAACCCGACCGGCTTTCCGTCTTTTTCAGCGATCAGGGTCATCTCAGGGATGATCACCTGTTTCAGCCTCTCTCCTGCGTACTCAAGTTCTTTATCAGTCATAGGGACAAAACCCCAATTGTTCCCCCATGCAGAATGATAGACATCTTTGAAAATATGCATTTCTGCCATAAATTTTTTCATATTTATCGGCCTGACACTAAGCCCTCGCTTCTCTGCAATGGCCGCAACTCTCAGAACTTTAGCAGGAAGTTCATCCTGCACTTCGTAAATATAAGCGTACAGGTCCTTTATTTTTTTAAATCCGTATTTTTCTGAAAGATCATTATAGTAAGACGGATTGTAAGGCATCATTATCATCGGAGGCTCTTGAAAGCCTTCAAGCAAAAAACCGCATTCCTCATTGGTAGAGAAGCTCATTGGGCCTCTCATGATAGTCATCCCTTGTTCTTTGAGATAAGCTGCTGCTTTATCAAAAAGAGCAGAGGCTAAAGGAATGTTGTTCGTTGAGTCAAAAAAGCCGAAGAACCCTGTTGTTTCATCATGTAATTCGTTATGTTTTCTGTTTACAAACGATACTATTCTTCCGGAAATCCCCCCATCCTTCAGCCCGATAAAATATTTTGCATCTGCATGATCGAAAAATGGATTTTCAGCAGAAAAGTGTAATTTCATTTCTTTGTTTAACTGTGGAACAAAAAAGGGGTCTTTCGAATGTAAAGTTAATGGCAGCTTAATAAAATCATTGAGGTCTTTTGGAAAGACCTCAATGATATCGATCATACTAAAAAAGTCTCTCAGAAAAGTATTTGTTTATCATTCCCGTGGTCTTTATCTGAAATCCAGTCTTTTTTAAAACCAATGATTCTGGATACCCGCTGCTTAAGGCACCTACTTTTGGCTTCGCGGGTATGACTGCAAAGGTGACTTGGCATTCTAAATTATGCCTAAAGCCTTGCCGACTTTCTCGAAGGCTTTTAAAACTTTGTCGAGCTGCTCGTCAGTATGAGTTGCCATATAACTGGTTCTGATAAGGGCTTTACCGCTCGGTACAGCAGGGCTGACAACAACATTGGCAAAGACCCCTTCTTCCTGAAGCATCATCGTCATCTTAAAGGCCAGAAGATCATCGCCGACCAGAATTGGAATGATAGGGGTTTCGCTTGTTCCGGTTTCAAACCCGAGCGACTTAAAACCTTCAAGCATCATTCTGGTGATTGCCCATAATCTTTCTATCCGTTCCGGTTCGTTTTCAATTATTTCAAGAGCTGCGTTAACAGCAGCGATGGAAGCCGGCGGCGGGCTTGCGCTAAATATCAGAGCCCTCGCAAAATGCTTAATATAATGTATCACTTTTTCCTCTCCGGCAATAAAGCCGCCGATTGACGCAAGTGATTTGCTGTATGTCCCCATGATAAGATCAACCTCTTTTTCGAGGCCGAAGTGCTCGGCTGTTCCACGGCCTGTTTTGCCGAGAACGCCTATTCCATGCGCATCATCTACCATTAATCTTGAGTTATATTTTTTTGCAAGCGCCACTACTTCAGGCAAATTTACTATATCTCCTTCCATGCTGAAGACCCCGTCAACTACAATGATCTTCTTTTTGGATACGTTTTCTTTCAGGATCCTTTCGAGGTCTGCCATGTCATTATGTTTGAATTTTCTGACCTCGCTGTGGGAGAGCCTGCATCCATCTATTATGCTTGCATGGTCCATTTTATCGATTATGATAATATCGTCTTTCCCTGTGATCGACGAGATCACTCCCAGGTTCACCTGGAAACCTGTTGAAAAAACAAGAGCAGCTTCTTTACGGATAAAGCTGGCAAGCTTTTCCTCAAGTTTGACATGTATGTCCAGTGTGCCATTCAGAAATCTCGAACCAGCACAGCCTGAACCATATTTCCTGATCGCCTCCAGTGCAGCTTCTTTTATTTTTGGGTGGTTTGTGAGGCCAAGATAATTATTGGAGCCGACCATTATCATCTTCCGGCCGTCTATTGTTACTTCCGGGTCCTGCGCACTTTCTATTACCCTGAAGTACGGATACATTCCAGCAGCCATCAGTTCTTTAGCCTTTGTGAATTTGTAACATTTATCGAAAATATCCATATTTTTTTCTACAGCCATTGGTGAATTCTGTACCAGTCCGCTGTCCATTTCATCCCTTCTCTTAAAGTAATTTTTGTACTAAATCCAAGTTCTTTCTGCGCCCTGTTAATATCACATGTCCAATTTGAATATTGAAAGTCATTAATTCTGTCAACGTTAATTATACCTTTTTTATCTATTTTTTGGCCGATAAAAGCCAGAAAAGGCATGATTGAACGGGGCAGTATCAGTTTTATGGCTTTTGTATTGAGTGCCGAGGATATTTCTCGCGCTATTTCCTCATTAGTATGAACAATGTTGTCTGATAAAAAAAACGCCCTGCCTTCCGCCTCTTTTTTCTCGGCTGATTGAATTATTCCCTGAACAAGGTCCTCTACATAAAGAAGGGAGTAAAAACATTTTCCCCAGTAAGGGAAAAATCCTTTTTTTATCGCCTTAAAGAGAACAAAGAAATCCTTGTCCCTCGGCCCATAGACACCGGGCGGCCGTATAATGGTCACAGGTATCCTGCTCTTAAACTCCCAAACTGCTTTTTCACCCTCAAGTTTGCTCCTGCCATAATTCGAAACCGGCGCAGGCGCTGAATCTTCTGTGACAGGGTTGCCATTACAAACCGGTCCTATTGCTGCAAGACTGCTCAGGAATACGAATCTCTTAAGATTTTGGGTTCTTTCCGCAGTTGCCTGCAATAATTTTCTTGTGTTATCTGAATTGGCGGTGTAGAAGTCTTTTTCGGAAACTGCCTTTGTGAGACCGGCAAGGTGGAAAATATAATCAAAGCCGGCTATTTTACCCGAGTAGGTTTCCAGGGCAGAAAGATCGCCAAAGATATATTTGATATCAAGGTGTTCAAGCCATTTAAGATCAGAGGTTTTTCTTACAAGGCATGTTACTTCATAATCTCTTTTGATCAGGGCTTCAACAAGATGGCTCCCGATAAACCCGGCAGCTCCTGTTACGAGGGCTTTCATCATGTGTCAATATTTTTATTTAAAGAGAGGTTAAGAGTCAAGTCCGAATACTCAGCAATTCATTCCAGACACTTACTAAGAATATCCTTTAGCTCTTCAAGTTTGAATGGTTTCTTGAGAATATATATTCCTTTGTCCCTGAATTCCTGTTCGAGTTCCGATGTAATAAAAGCAGAACATACCACAATCTTCGGTTTCTGAGTAATATTTCTGATTTTTTGTAAAAGGTCTGTGCCGCTTCCCTCAGGCATTCTGAGATCAATAAAAAGAATATCTATATCACCGGAGCTCAGGTTTGCAAAAGCTTCAGTAATATTTGATGTGGTTATGACCTCAAAGCCTTCTTTTTTGAGTGCCCTTTCCAAAAACCATCGCACAAGCTGTTCATCATCAACAACAAGTATTTTCATAATGTTATTTGAGATAAAATAATGTTTTCATGGTTTCTCCTGTAAAAAACCGAACTTCTGCATCCTGTATCTTAAAGCATCTCTTGTCAGGGAAAGGAGCCTTGCTGCTTTTGTCTGGTTCCACTTCGTCTGATCAAGGGCCTGTTTTATGAGTTCTTTTTCGACTTGTTCTATGTTCAATCCGCCTGCCGGTATTCTGATCTGCGTATCCATCAGGTCTTTAACCTGCTCATCGTTTTTAAGAAGCTCAATCGGCAGGTCCTCAGGGCAGATGTAATCTTCACTTTCAAGGATCATAGAACGCTCAATAACATTCCTTAGTTCCCTGATATTGCCGGGCCAATTGTAATTTATAAAGGCCTTTTCTGTTTCTTTCGATATGCCCCTTATGTTCTTCTTGAACTCACTGTTAAATTCATCAATGAAAAATTTTGCCAGCAGAGGAATATCCTCCCGTTTGCTTCTGAGCGGCGGCAAAGTTATGGGTATAACTTTTAACCGGTAATACAGGTCTTCCCTGAAATTTTCTTTTTTGACTTCTTCTGTAATATTCTTGTTGGTTGATGCAATTATCCTGAGGTCAACGACTATGTCTTTAACCCCGCCTATTCTTTTAAATGTTTTACTTTCTATAACTTTCAGAAGTTTGGCCTGTGTAGTGAGTTTCATGTCGCCTATTTCATCAAGGAATATTGTCCCTTTGTCCGCAAGCTCAAAAAGGCCTTTTTTCATATTTTTTGCATCTGTAAAAGCACCTTTTTCATAGCCAAAGAGTTCACTCTCAATAAGGGTTTCCGGCAGAGCAGTACAGTTTATATCCATAAACGGTTTGTCGGCTCTTCTGCTTTCATAGTGAATAGCTTTGGCAATCAAATCTTTTCCGGTCCCGCTTTCACCCTGCAAAAAGATCGTAGTTGCATCGCTCAACGCGACTTTTCTGGCAAGTTCCAGTATCTTAACCATCTCTTCAGATCTGCCTATGATATTCGAAAAACCGTACTTTTTAGAAAACTGGGACCTGAACTGCGAGACTTCCTTTCTTAATGCAACTGTCTCAAAGGCCTTGCCGATAAGAATCTTCAGTTTATCCATGTTAAATGGCTTTTCAACAAAATCATATGCGCCGAGTTTTATGGTTTTTACAGCAGTCTGTATATCTCCAAAAGCTGTTATCATTATAACAATAGCGTTTTTATTTTCTTTCTTTATGCTTTCAAGCACAGTTATGCCTGAGATGTCCGGGAGGTGTATATCAAGGAGTGTAATATCCGGCTGTTCTTCAAAAAATAATTCAAGCCCTGTAGCGCCCTTTTCTGCAGTTACTACAGTATAACCTTCCTTGGAGAGGTTCTGCTGCAATGACCAGCGGAGCAGTTTTTCATCGTCAATTACGAGTATTTTTGCGTTTTCCAAACTAATTCCTCTGCGGAAGAATGACCCTGAAAATGCTTCCGGCGTCAATACTGCTTTCGAGTTCTATCCTTCCTTTATGGGCCTCTATAATATTTCTGCTTATCGCAAGACCAAGTCCTGTCCCCAGATGCTTGGTTGAAAATTTAGGCTTAAATACATTTTTTATCTCTTCCTCTGTCATGCTTTTCCTTGTGTCTGATAAAATTACTTCAACCTCATTGGACTGAGGCTTGATGCAAGAAGCTATTGTCATAGTTCCGCCTTCCGGCATAGAACTTATTGAGTTATGCGCTATGCTCAGCAATGCCTTCTCCATCTGATCAGGATCGATCATCACATCAGGTATATTATCCGATATCAAATTAATTTTCACGCTAAATTTTTCTGCAAGAGTCCTGATAGAAACTCCGACCTTTTCGATAATAGCATTTATATCCGCAAGTATCAAATTCGGTGCAGGGGTTCTTGCATAGAAAAGAAGGTCTTTTACAGCAGTATCAAGGCGCGTTATCTCATCTAAGATTTCATTGCATATCTCCTTTCGAGGATTGTCATCAGGAATATCCTCTGCTATTACCTGCAAAGCGCCGCTTATCCCTGCGAGGGGATTTTTTATTTCATGGGCTACAGCTTCAGCCACTTCGCCAATAGAGGCCATTCTCTCCATCTGCCGGAGACTCTCCTTGCCGCACCTTTCAGTCTCCTCCTTATATTTGTTCAATTTCAAACCCAGGGAATTAAGATTCGAAATGATCATTCCAATCTCATCTTTTCTGTTGGTCGAAATACCTGCGCTGAAATCACCGTCCTCTGCCTTTTTTAGCAAATATCGAATTTCATCAATTGGTTTCTTGAAAAAATACATGTTGGCTAACCAGAACGCAACCACAAGTATTATTAAAGAAAATAGATAGATACCTATTATCCAGGCTCTGGTCCTGTTTATAGCCTCGGTTGCCTCCCTTGCAGAGATCTCAATATTCAGGATACCATTTATTTTTTTTCGGCTGGAGTGGCATTTATAACAAAGCTCCTCATTTTTTACAGCAAAAAAACCTAGATATATTTCCTCTCCGTTCAAGGTCTGAAGACTTAATGCCTGCATGCTGATGTTCTTGGAAAATTGTGATGGCATGTTGTCTTTCCTGCTGCCTGCTTCACCAGGAATTGTTGAAGCTGAAATAAATCCGTCTTCTTTAAGTATTCTTATGGCTTCTATCTCTTCATCAACAAAAGGCTCCAAAAATTTCCGGACCTCTTTTCCTCTCCCTTCGAGCATAAAGGCTCTAAGAGAATTTGTCAGTGTTCCGGCAAGAATTTCGACTTGTTTTTGGTATCCGGCATTGATCTGAGTTTGGCTGATCTCAAAGGCCTGCCATGCAAAAAAACCGAGGACAGTTACTAAAAGAAGGGCGGTTAAAGCTATATGTTTTATATGGAGATTCATTTAATCTTAAAGCCAAACTTGACAAACTCGCAAAAAATCTTTTTTCAAGCTGTCATTCCCGAAGTCCTTAATCGGGAATCCTGTCTTTTCAAATAGTTTAAATGTCCCTGCCTGCCGGCAGGTCTGGATACCCGCCGCTTAAAGCGGGTACTGTTCCTGCTTAAGGCACCTACTTCTGGCTTCGCGGGCATGACGACTTTTTACGAGGCTATCAACCTTACTGCGAGCCGTAAGCATGGAGTCCTGAGAGGAGAAGGTTCACTCCAAGATACGTAAAGATCACAGCCAGAAAGCCAAGGACAGCAACAATAGCAACCCTCTTGCCTTTCCATCCCCTCATTAATCTGCTGTGAAGGAAGAAAGCATACATGAACCATGTAATAAGCGACCAGGTCTCTTTTGGGTCCCAAGTCCAGTATTTGCCCCATGCCTGGTCAGCCCAAATTGCGCCGAATATCAGGCCGCCGAGGGTAAATATCGGAAAACCTATAGCTATGCTTTTGTAGGTAAGTTCGTCGAGTAGTTCATGTGAGATATCGAAACCTGCAATTATTTTTTTGAGTATGCCGCCGTATGCCCAGATCAGGAAAGTCATCCCCACTGCTATTGCGTAACTTAATACTGATATAGCTGCCTGATCACTGCGGAAAGATGCCTTGAACAAATAGCTCTTTACAAGTTCCTCAGGCCTACTAAAAAAAGACTTATAACTAAGATAATCAAGTCCGAGCGCACCGAGTACTATTACGAAAAGACTTAGCATTAAGGTCCAGAAGATATATGCCGGCTCAGTTCTTTTTTCTGTCCTTACAATAAGATACATCAACCCTGTGCTGAAGGAGACAGAAAACAAGGCATACGCAATGAAACTCATTATGACATGCACAAGCAGCCAGTTGCTCTGCAGGGCAACTGGCTGCTTGTGCATGTCATAATGAGTTTCATT
>MHDW01000108.1:22462-30924 GCA_001803645.1 Nitrospirae bacterium GWC2_42_7
TTGTATTTGAACTCTATCACCAGATATGCGAGTATCAGACACCAGACAAAGAAGATAAGCGATTCATAGAGGTTTGTCAGCGGAACAGCCCTTAACCATCCCATCTGTCCGATCTCCTTGAATTCAGCCCACCTGATAAAAACAGCTAGGGTCTGCGAGACAAAGCCGACTACTGTGATCGCAGTTGCAGTAATGCCGATCTGGTTTTTCCTGAACGCAAGATAAAAGATATATGTGATCATGGCAAGAATGTAAGCTATGGTCGATATTCCGAAAAAGATTGAACTGCTCATTTATTTATTGCCCCCTTTTGCTCCGGCGTTAAGAAAACCCGCCAGTTTCTCGATCTTCTTTTCGAAGGATGCCCTGTTTTTATTTGCAGATGCTCCAATTGATATTTTTGATGTATTCTTTTCCTCAACGACATTAATCCATATTCTTCTGTGGCTCATAAAAAATGTCATGTAAAGACCTATTGACATAATAATGCATCCAAGATAAACAATTCCAACACCAGGATCTTTCCTAACCTGCAGGCCTGTATATTCAACCCCCCAATAGGTCAGGAACTCCACCCTGTTTCCATCGCGCAGTTCCCATGTCTGAGGATATCTCTTAAGTATCCATCCTGAAAATGTCTCTTTGCCTGATTCCATGAACTCGATAAATATAGCCGGGTTCACCATTTTATCGCCGTAAGTAAATGGCTTTCCGCTTTGGTCAAGAGCAAGCGCGGGGCTGAAGTTGGTTATCTTCCCTTCTACTGAAGTGCCGG
The DNA here is from genome assembly GCA_001803645.1 of Nitrospirae bacterium GWC2_42_7. Lineage (GTDB taxonomy): Bacteria > Nitrospirota > Thermodesulfovibrionia > Thermodesulfovibrionales > UBA6898 > GWC2-42-7. The sequence continues at coordinate 23,238 of MHDW01000108.1, forward strand.
GAATAGTAAAAGTATCCTCGAGTTTAAGGTTGACCTCTGCTGCCTTGCCGTCCTTGGAAATCAGCCTTAACATAATGATGCCATTCTGAAAATTATTGGAGGTTGGGCCAAAACTGGACTGGTAAAAAGTCACTCCTTCAAAGGAAAGAGGGTCATTTACTACAATAGGCCTGCTTTGTATTACCATCTTCCCGTTTTTTATTACTGTCAGCCAGCTTTTGTACGCCTTTGGCATATCAGAGCCTTCATAGTATTCAACCTCAAAATTATCGCATCGTATCTCAAAACCGAGCGGAAAAGGTTTACCGTTATCATAAGCAACAGGCGAGATCTCTCCCTCCGGGAGACTCAAATAGCCGCTGAATCCAAACTTCATTCCTATAACTCCGCCGATCAGTATAATTAGTATGCTGAGATGGGTTATGTAGACGCCAAGACGTGAGAAATTACCTTTTTCAGCATAAAATTGAAGGCCATTCTCTGTCTGTGTCTCTAATGGCTTAAAACCGGTCTTATTAAAAGCTTCAAGGATTGCATCTCTGATATTCTCTCCCTTTGCTTTGATCGAAAGCGCCTTTCTTATAGACATCTTTTCGAGATGTTCCTGACTTAAAGGCTGAATTTTTTCCTTTACAAGTTTTAATATTCTCGGCAGCCTGTCAAGGGAGCAAATTATCAGGTTTGCTGCAAAGATAAAGAGCAGGGTCTCGAACCACCATGAATGGTACATGTTCATGAAACCAAGACTGTCTAGGACGCTGTATATGCTATGGGCGGTTTCTTGGCTGACTCCAAACATCTTTACAATAATTGTGATGTTTTTCCCCGGCTCGGAATTCTGTTCAAGGAGAGTGCCGACAATCGAAGTCAGCCCGATTGCCGAAAATATTATAACGGCCAGAGTTACAGATGCAAAAAAATCCCAGATCTTTTCGACGATTGTTTTCTTGTTTGTTTCTTCCAAAGCAATATTCTCCTAAAGATTAGTCTAATATAATAAAATTTTTATCCGGGACAACACAAGGATTTACTGGTTAAAGCGTATAATTCCGCACAATGTCAGTAACCAGCATCTCATCGCCGGCAATCTCACGGTATTTTTTGCGGAATTCCTTGATCATTTCCATCCATGCTTCTGCCAAATACCGCAAAGTTTCATCAAACTCTGTATATTCCTTGGGTATCTTCTCCATGCTGTCATAAAGAGAACCGCAGAAATACCAGTTGCATCCCGAAGGCCTTATGCTGCGTTCAAGCACGCAACCATTTCCAGAAAGAAACTGACACGGCTCTTTGTCATCAAGATGCTTATACTTATGCGGAGTCAGTCCAAGTGCATAAATGTATATCAGGTCTTCAGAGTTGTAATATGCGTGACGGTTGATACAGCAGACTTTTTCACATTCAGGACATACAACCGAAGTGTTCTGGTGTATAAATGGGTCTATTTCCTCTATCCCTTCTTTGACCTTCAGGGAAAGTTCAATGACCTTGCTTAAATCCTTTTTGTTGTTTTTAAAGAATTCTTCGATATGAAACTGAGGTTTGTTCATAAGAGGAAAGAACAAAAGTTGCTTTCAGCGCAGATCTTCTTTCTCTATCGCTTCAAGTCTTTCTTTGTCTTCCTGGCAGTTTATGCACAAAGTTGCAGAAGGCATGATACTTAATCTCTTTTCGCTTATTTCGTCACCGCACTCTTCACAGATACCATAAGTATCTTCAGCTATTTTCCTTAGCGCTTCATTTATTTCGAACAAGGTACTTCTTTGTGTAGTCAGGCGCATAAGATTCAGATCTTCTGATGTGTCTACAACTGCCCAGTCGTCGTCAAGCGCTGTGTCAACAAGCTGGCGGTTTTCCCCGCTGATGTATTTGGCTAACTCTTCCTTTGCCTCTTTCAGAATGCTATCTCTCTTTGCTATGAGACTTTTTCTGAGCAAATGAAGCCTCTCGCCGTTTGTCTTAATATTTTTAGCAGGTTTGGCTCTTTGGGATTGCTTCTTTTTAGGAAGTTTTGTTGCAGCAACGATCTTTTTCTTCGGCTTTGCCGGGCTTTTTACTTTTGAAGCTGTTTTGACAAAAACCTTTTTTTTGACTATTTTTACCAGGGCTGTCAACTTCTTCTTTGCAGGTTTTTTTAGTTTTGAGACCTTAACCGGTTTTATGGGATTTTTCCTCTGTTGTTTTTTGCCTTTACCGGCATTAGATTTTTTCGATGAAACCGCTGCCTTTTTCTTTTCAAAAGGCAGTTTGATTTTCTTCCTCACAGCCATTATTTTGATTCTTCTTTCTTTCCTTCTTCTTTATATACTTCAATGATGCTTCTTATTTTAATGCCTGCCTGCTGAAGAGCCTTTTGAACATCAGGGAGTTTGGCATCTTCCACTTTCAACATAAAATTGCTGTTCATTTCTTATACCTCCATTATTTCTTTTTCTTTATGCTGCAATACTTCGTCGATCTTTTTTATAAAAGAATCAGTGATTTTTTGTATGTCATCATGTTCTTTTTTTGCATCATCCTCGCTAAGATGTTTTTCCTTTTCGAGTTTTTTAAGTTCTTCGTTGGAATCCCTTCTTATATTCCTGACAGCCACTTTTCCTTCTTCCGCCCTCTTTTTTACGACCTTCACAAGATGTTTTCTTCTCTCTTCTGTAAGAATAGGTATATTGATCCTTATAATTTTGCCGTCATTCATAGGGGTCAGGCCAAGGTCTGATTTGAGTATGGCTTTCTCCATCTCAGGGATAATGCGGTGCTCCCATGGCTGGATAGCTATCTGCCTGCTTTCAGGAATACTTAGACTTGCGAGCTGTTGAATAGGGGTGAAAGTGCCGTAATAATCAACTGAAATTCCGTCAAGAAGGGCTAGTGATGCCCGCCCTGTCCTTATCGAACTGAAGTCTTTTCTCAGTGCATCTACTGCACCGGTCATTCTATCATTTGTCTTTTTTCTTAGCTCCTGGACCATGATTCCCCCTGACAAGAGTGCCTATTTTCTTTCCTTCAATTATTTTCCTTATGCTTCCTTTGCCTCTTAAATTAAATACCACAATCGGCAGGTTGTTGTCCATACATAAAGTTACAGCAGTCGCATCCATCACCCCAAGACCCTTTTTCAGGACTTCCATATAAGTAAGCTTGCTGTATTTCTTTGCAGTTGAATCTTTAACAGGGTCTGCAGAATAAACACCGTCAACTTTTGTGCCTTTAAGTATTACATCAGCTCCTATCTCCATCGCTCTGAGTGCAGCCGCTGTATCGGTAGTAAAATAAGGATTCCCGGTGCCGGCTGCAAAAATAACCACTCGCCCCTTCTCGAGATGCCTTACAGCCCTGCGCCTGATATAAGGCTCTGCGAGTTCTCTCATCTCTATAGCGGACTGTACACGTGTAGGCACATTATGTTTTTCGAGTGCGTTCTGGAGGGCAAGAGCATTAATTACTGTCGCGAGCATTCCCATATAATCTGCAGTTGCCCTTTCCATTCCCTCAAGGCTGGCCTGCACACCTCTAAATATATTGCCTCCGCCTATCACAACTGAAAGCTGAACGCCCATAGAGGCAACATCCTTTATCTCTCTTGCCATAAAATCAACGGTGTTGGGGTCTATACCATATCCTTTGTCGCCCATCAAAGCTTCACCGCTGAGCTTCAGGAGTATTCTTTTGTATTTTTGCGGCATCCTTACCTTAACAGTTTTTCGGCTCAGCAGCCTGGGTTTCTCCAAGCTGATACCGTGAAAACCTTCTCACAACAATATTCTCGCCGACCTTCGCGACCTTTTCAGAGATAATATCACTTATCTTCTTTTTCTGATCAGGGTCTTTCACAAAGATCTGGTCAAGAAGGCAGGCGTCTGAATAAAACTTGTCGAGCTTCCCTTCAACGATCTTTTCAACTATCTCCGGGGGCTTATTCGTAACCTGCGCCCTGTATATCTCTTTCTCTCTTTCAATTACTTCCTGAGGCACATCCTCTCTCTTGAGATAAGAAGGGTTTGCGGCTGCTATATGCATTGCAATATCTTTTACCGCTTCCTTGAAATCATCTGTCCTTGCAACAAAATCAGTCTCGCAGTTGACCTCGATCATTACCCCTATCCTGTCCATGTGTATATATGAAGCTATAAGACCTTCGGAAGCAGTCCTTCCGGACTTTTTTGCTGCAGTAGCAAGGCCTCGCTGCCTTAGCAGGTCAACCGCCTTTTCGAAATCACCGCCGCTCTCTGTAAGGGCCTTCTTGCATTCCATCATGCCTGCGCCGGTTTTTTCCCTGAGGTCTTTTACAACTGTTGCTGAAATAGTTGTCATTCTGTTGCCTCCGCAACTGCCTCTGTCTCGATCTTCTCTGAGATCTGTTCCTTCTCGGCTTCCTGCTGGGCCTTTTTGTTGATCGCCTCCCTGCCTTCGATTGTGGCCTCTGCCATCTTTGATGTTATAAGTTTTATAGCCCTTATCGCATCATCATTTCCTGGAATGACATAATCAATATCATCCGGATCGCAGTTTGTATCAACAACAGCAACGATAGGAATAGACAATTTTTTGGCCTCTGCAATGCCGATCTTTTCTTTTTTGGGATCAATGATAAACAACACTCCGGGAAGTTCTTTCATGTTTTTTATCCCCGAAAGATTTTTGTCAAGTTTTGCCCTTTCCTTTTCAAGCCCTGCTGCCTCTCTCTTTGTCAGCAGATTCATCGTGCCGTCTTCTTTCATGGCTTCGATCTTTTTCAGCCTCTCGATGCTCTTCTTTACTGTAAGGAAATTTGTGAGCATGCCGCCGAGCCACCTCTGGTTGACATGAAAGGCATTTGCCCTTTGCGATTCTTCCATAATGGAATCCTGTGCCTGTTTTTTTGTTCCGACAAAAAGAACACCAGCGCCTGATGCTGAAATATCCCTGACAAAATTATAGGCTTCTTCAAGCCCCTTCATGGTTTTCTGCAGGTCTATGATATAGATACCGTTTCTCTCACCAAAGATATACTTTTTCATCTTCGGGTTCCAGCGTTTCACCTGATGGCCGAAATGTACTCCAGCCTCAAGCAGTTCCTTCATTGTTGCTACCATTTGCTTCCTCCTCGGTTTTTTTACCTCCGCCTGTTCTGAAAACCCCAAAGGGGACCAAATGCAGAACTGTAGCCGGCGTGTGAATTTTTAATTCTGAAAAATATTCAGGTTAGGAGATTAACATAAAAAAGCCTTATTTTTCAAGGCGAGTGATATAATATTTACATTTGAGAATTACAAATTTGAGGACTGAAATGAAAAAATACGAAATTGGATTGATAGCCTCCGTGGCCTTTGAAGCCGGAGATATCCTCAAAAAGCTTAAGAACGCGAAAAAAGTCAGGGAAGGATTTTTCACGGGCAGGCTTTTCGGCAAAAAAATAGTCCTTGCAATCTCAGGTATCGGGAAGACAAATGCAGCATATGCAGCAACACTTCTTGTCGAAAAATATGCTCCTGCTTTAATAATAAATTTCGGAATAGGCGGAGCCTACCCATCTTCAGGGCTTAATGTTGGCGATATTGCAGTTGCCGAAAAAGAGATATACGGAGATGAGGGGGTCCTTGTTAAAGAAGGTTTTAGTGATTTGCGATTGACTGGGTTCCCGATCCTAAAAAAGGGAAATATAAAATATTTTAACGAGTTTCCACTGGATAAGACATTTTTCAAGAAGACTGTTAAATCTTTTAAATCAAAACACCCCCCCATCCCCCCCTTGGTAAGGGGGGGCGAGGGGGGGGTGAAGTTCAGATCCGGCAGATTTGTCACTGTCTCGACCTGCACCGGCACAAAAAAACGCTCACTCGAACTTGAAAGAAAATATAACGCAATCTGTGAAAATATGGAAGGCGCTGCAATTGCTCATATATGCGCAATGTATGATATTCCGATGATCGAGATAAGAGGGATAAGCAATATTGTCGAAAACAGGGACATAAAAAAATGGGATATACAACTCGCATCTGAAAATTGCCAGATGGCTGTAATAGAACTTATTAAGACCCTCGGGGATACTCTTTAATGAAAACACTTTCTCTCGGTTACTCCCCTTGCCCTAACGACACATTCATCTTCTATGCCCTTGTGCATAAGAAGATCGACACAGGAGATCTTATGTTCAAGGAAATGCTACTAGATGTCGAGACCTTGAATCAGATGGCCGTAAATTCAGAGCTTGATATCACAAAGGTGTCTTTTCATGCGTTCGGACATCTGAGGGACAAATACTGCCTCCTTCATTCAGGCGGAGCACTCGGCAAGGGCTGCGGCCCGTTAATTGTTGCAAGGGAAGATTTTGACATTAATAATCTGAAAGAAAAATCAATCGCGGTTCCCGGTAATCTGACAACAGCATTTCTTCTTCTAAAACTTTATCTTGCCCCCTCACTCCTCACTCCTCACTCCTTACCTGCTTTCATAGTAATGCCTTTTGATAAGATCATAGACGCTGTCAGGAACAGGGAAGTAGATGCAGGGCTGATTATCCATGAAAGCAGGTTCACATATCAGGATTCAGGCCTGAGAAAAGTTATTGACCTTGGAGAATGGTGGGAAGAAGAGACCGGCCTTCCTATACCTCTTGGATGTATTCTTGCAAAAAGAGGACTTGGCAAAGAACTGATCAGGGAGATAGATTCACTGATAAGAAAAAGCATAGAATATGCGATATCGAACAGAAATGAGCCTGAATCCTACATCAAAATGCACTCTCAGGAATTAGCAGATGAGGTCATAAGACAGCACATAAACCTTTATGTCAATAATTATTCGATTGACCTGGGAGATGACGGTATACATGCTATTGAAGAACTTTTCAGACGTGCAGAAGAAAAAGGAATAATACCAAAATCCTCAAAGCCTTTTTTTGCCTGATCACAAGATTTAGTATCTATTCCCTTTTTTGAAAAAAAGTACCGGCAGAGTTTTTAATTTCGAGGGTCATATCGAGGTTTTTGCGATATGCGGGTTTTGAGGGGTCCAGTTTAACCGCAATTTGAAATTGTTCTATGGCTTTAGCATAATCCCCTTGCTTCGTATAAGCCACCCCAAAGAGATTACGATATAAGGCATTCTCGGGACTCGAACGCACCGCATCTTTGTAGCGTTCCACTGCCTTTTCAATCTGTCCTGATCTAATATAGGCATTTAAAAGCGCATAATGGACATCGGCATTGTCAGGCACCATAGACAGGGCTTTATTGTAGATTGCGCTGGCCTCATTAAATAGACCTCTGTTTTCAAGATCAATTCCAAGATTGATGGATGCTTCAAGAGAATTTGAATTGGGTCCATACAAAATTAGGTATTGCTCCATTGCCTCATCTATTTCTCCAATTATGGCATAGGAAACAGCAAGATAGCGGTGGGCATCTGCATCATTCGGCGTCAGGACCAGAGCCTTTTGAAATTCCGGGATCGCCTCTTGTGGCGCCCCTTTTTTGAAAAATGTCAGCCCCAGATTGTAATGGCCGTTTGCAGAGTCCGGATTGATCTTCAATGTATTGCGGAACGCTTCGATTGCTTCGTCAAATCTGCCTGCTTTCATTAATGCAATACCGAGCATACCTTGTGGAAGCTCACCATCAGGAGATTTTTTTACAGTGTCCGTAAAGAGCGTCAGATCGTCTTTCCATACAGAATTTCTATTTATTGTCTGAACAGAATAGAACCC
>MHDW01000109.1:0-5450 GCA_001803645.1 Nitrospirae bacterium GWC2_42_7
AGTAGGCCGTTCTATTGATATCGAATGGGTGTTGGAATGAATTATCAGACAAAGCTGACTCGTTAATTGGTTTAAGGCCGTAAGGCTTGTTCCCATACCGTTTATAAATATTATAAAGAACTTCGCTTCCTGCCTTTTCCCAAGAAATTATAATGTTATTTTCTTCGATTTTAAATGATAAGTTCCTTGGAGGCGCAGGTGTATCCACAGGACTTATTTCTATGATATTAGACTCTTTGCTGTAAACTCCTTTAGGGCTCTGGGAAATTATGTAATAGTTGTATGTTGAACCGGTTTTAAAATCAGAATCTGTATACGATCTCTTTGTTCCATCAATATGAGAAATTTTCACGAACTCCTCTCCTGTTGCCTTCATTATGATGAATTCTGCTATTGTAACTTCTTTTTCTTTTGGAAAGTCCCACTGGAGGATTATCTTGTCCTCCCTGTGAATTGCACTCAGTTTCAGAGGACGGTCAGGCTGTTCATATGATTTTAAAGTAGGTGCGCCTTTTTTGCCGCAGGAGACAAGCAATGAAAAAGAGGCCAGGACCAAAAACGGAATAAGTAGATTCTTCATGTATTTCATAATTATAGTACCGCTATTCCTTTTTAGATTATCATTCATTATTTACGGAACATCTGCCTGTACTGCTTTATCTGTCTTTTGACCTCTGAGGGAGACGTGCCGCCATATGATGTCCTTTTCTTTACAGATTCAGCCGGTTCAAGGGCAGTATAAATATCTCTAGAAATATTTAGAGAAAAAGCCCTCAGTTCCTTAAGCTCCAGAGATATCAGGTCTTTATTGCTGTTGATACAGTATAGAACAATCCTGCCTGTAATTTCATGAGCTTCCCTGAAAGGCATGCCTTTTTTTACAAGATATTCGGCGAGGTCTGTTGCTGTTGAGAACCCTTCACCGGCTGTTGTACGCATTCTTAAGGCGTTAAATTTTATCTCCGGCAGCATTTTATTCAGGATCTCAAGACATGATTTTATTGTATCCACAGTATCAAATACAGGCTGTTTGTCTTCCTGCATATCCCTGTTGTAGGATAAAGGAAGACCCTTCATTATGGTAAGAAGGGCGATAAGACTGCCGAAGACCCGGCCTGTTTTTCCGCGTATAAGTTCTGCTACATCAGGGTTCTTTTTCTGGGGCATTATGCTTGAACCTGTTGTGAAGGTGTCTGATATTTCTATAAATCCGAACTCCTCAGATGACCACAAGACGAGTTCTTCTGCTAGGCGTGAAAGGTGCATTATACAGACAGATGAGCATGATAGGAACTCGATAGCAAAATCCCTGTCAGAAACAGAGTCAATACTATTTTTAGATACTGAGCTGAACCCTAATTCTTTTGCAACAGATGCCCTGTCGATCGGGAGTGTTGTCCCGGCCAATGCGCAGGAGCCGAGCGGAAGAACATCCATGCGTTTCATGCAGTCCTCGAAACGGCTTCTGTCTCTCTGAAGCATTTCTATATATGCCAGGAGATGATGGGATAAAAGAACCGGCTGTGCTCTCTGCATATGGGTATATCCCGGCATCAGAATATCAGCATTCTTCTCTGCGATCTTAAGAAGACTCTTTTGGATCTCCAGTATCAAAGAGGTAATACCGCCTGTTTCTTCCCTGAGATAAAGCCTCAGGTCGAGTGCTACCTGATCGTTTCTGGACCTGGCAGTGTGCAGTTTTTTGCCGGCAGCCCCTATCTTATTCGTCAGGGCTGATTCAATATTCATATGAACATCTTCAAGTTCTTTTTTGAACCTGAACCTTCCTGTTGCTATTTCCTTGGCTATTTTCTCGAGCCCTTTTACAATAGCCGATGCATCTTTCTTCGGGATGATCTTTTGTTTGGAGAGCATTTTTGCGTGGGCGATACTGCCTGCAATATCGTGTTTCCAGAGCCTGCTGTCGAATGAGACTGATTCGGTAAATGACTCAACTAATCCTGATGTTTTCTGCTTGAAGCGTCCAGCCCATGGTTTTTTCATATGCTTAAGATAAAATTTTAAAGATTTGGTGTCAAGAGAATTGTTAAATTTTATAAAAATAAGATCCCTGTGGTATCCCTGACAACAGATTAAAAGGCAGAAATTTATTTATTTATTAGTATTTATAAGTTTGTCTGCAGAAAAATTATTCGACAAGCTTTTACGTTTTGAAAATTGTGGAATTAAAAAAAATGTGTGATATAACACAGCATTTCCCTGTCAATGTTTTATATGACTCATATGGTTTTTGATAAAAGAAGAATATAGCAACCAGGAAAACAAGAAACTTCTTGAATTAAAAATAGAAATATATTTAAACCTAAAAACACATTTATTAAACTAAATTATAATTTAAATTAGGCACAAGAGTTGCTAAAGATTTACCGACTTCTAAGTGAAAATTTGAAAGTAAATGGGAGGTGATCTGAATACTTATCATGATTTTAGTAAATGTATGTAAGAACTAAATTAAAAAAAACAATGCAAAAAGGGGAAACTGTTTAATGAAAAACAATTCAATTTTATCAAGAAGAACATTCAAAGTATTTATTTTGGCAGTACTTGCAGTTAGTGTCTTAGCTGTCTTTAATGGGCAATTCAATGTTAATTCTGCTTATGCAGCGTTGGCAGGCTCTGATGTTGATACAGAGGCTGAATGCAGGTGGTGCCATTGCGGTACTCCGGCTTATGTTCCAGACCAGCATCATCTTAAGGTTGACCAACCTATTCCGGGATCTGTCACTGGGGAGACATACAATTGCATGACAGCGGTTTGTCACCAAATGGCATGGAACCCAACATATAATTCATACGAATTCGTGAAATTCAGGAATTGTATTCAATGCCACACAGCCAGCCCGGAGCCCGGTCATCATGGGAGAACAGACTATGAATGCACACAATGTCATGAAATGAGATGGGTTCCTTCGATAAATGCTATTGTGACTGTCCTGATGAATTGGTGTGGCGGGGCTCCGCTTCCGGCTTATGACCCACCCACTGCAGTTGCAGGCCCTGACATTGAGGCAAATGCCGGCCAAGTGGTTAGTCTTGATGGCAGCAATTCCTATGATACTGAATTAATTGGTTACAGGTTGAGTTATCAATGGGATTTTGGTGACGGATCTCCTGTTGTCTGGGGACGCAAACAGAATCATACGTATTCGACTTCTGGTACATATGCGGCGAAACTTACAGTGTATAATTACGCCTGCAGCACAGACCCGTGCACTATCGGCAGATGTGGTGTTCCATGTCTTACAGGATCTGATACGGTCACGGTCAAGGTGAGAACAAACCTTGCTCAGAACAGTCTGCCAATCGCAAATGCTGGCCCTGATATTGTGGCCAATCCCGGCGATCAGGTTGTTTTTGATCTGACCGGAACTACGGATCCGGACGGCTCTATCGAATACATGTATATGGAATTTGGTGATGGCGAACGCACTGATTCTCCTCCGCTTAATGTCTCTCACATCTATCCAGCAACCGGTAATTATACTGCAAGACTTACTGTATATGACGATGAAGCCGCAATTGCAACAGACGAAGTGTCTATACATATAGTCGCCCCTACGATCAACTCACCCGTCGATCTTACTGCATCGACTGTTGAATCAGATCGTGTTATGCTGAACTGGTCTTATGCCCAGGGTGGAATTCAGGCTACCGGCATGCGTATCGAACGCGCAACAGGAGCAGGAGCATACACACAAATTGCGTCAATTGGAGTTTCGATGAGTTACACTGATAACACGGCTTCACCTTCCACAACTTACAAATACCGTGTAATTGCTTTCAACGCATCTGCAGAATCTGTTCCATCAAACATTCTGACAGTAACAACTCCTGCGGCTGTTACTCTTCCGGCAGCGCCCATAAATCTTGTCAAGGGATCGATCGCAAAAACCTCTATCAGTATGAGTTGGACAGACAAATCCAATAATGAACAGGGATTTTATGTTGAGCGCAGCACTAACGGCGGTTCAACCTGGACGCGGATCGGACAGACTGCAGCCAATACAGTCACGTATACGAATAGCGGCCTGACCTCAAAGACAAGTTATAAATACCGGGTCCAGGCTTATAATGTAGGCGGAGTTTCTTTGTACTCAAATGTATTAACAGTATCCACAAAGTAAAACTGACAAGGCCGGTAAAGGTTAACCTCTTTACCGGCCTTTAATTTCAAGTGATCAATGAGGGAACAATTTAGTCTTACTTTAAAAATCATATCAACTATAGTCTTGTCATTTTTATCTGGAAGTTCGGAGGCATATTCGATATAGCTTACGCAATCAAGAGCGATCAGCAAACAAAAAACAGCTCTCAGCAATCAACCCACAGCAGTCAGCTATCCGCATATATAAGATAGAAGAGGGAGCATATTAACCTCTTCTTAAAATGATTTATCAGAATCTAAACCAGCTTTTTTTTGGCTTCAGCTTTCCGAATATTTCAATGATGTTTTGCAGATGAATATTTGTCTCTTTCTGTTCTCTTTTTATTTCCTTCATCTCTTTTACGTCTCTGCAGAGATTCACCATTAAATTGCCTAACGCAGAAACAGAGGCATTAATCTCTGCCATAGCGGACGTGATCTTTTCTAAATTGTCTGCAATACTGTTTATCTTGTCTAAAGGTATAACAGGGACTTCCCTTATTTCTTTTACTTCTCTGACAATAACAGTCTCTTTCTTTTCCTCAGGGAAAATATCTATTTTATTCTCAGTATCAGCTTCTGCAACAGGCTCTTCTGCTATCTTTTCTGCTGTTCTTAACTCCTCCTGAGCTTTCACTTCAATTATGTCTTCTGTTCCTTCTTCTAATTCGTATACAGGAACACTATCTTCTTCTATGTTCTTGTCTATTTCTTTGTCTGCTGTATCTGCATCGGGTGGCTCAAAGCTTGTAGGATCAAAAAGGGCTTCACTGCTTACAAATTCAGGGACCACAGGAGCAGGCTTGGATGGCTTTAAAGGCCTTCTCGGTTCTTTTGGAGGCTCTTTTTCGCGCACCGGTTCAACTTCGAGCTGGTGTTTTCTGGATATATCCTTAAGGCACATTCCTGTTATAAGCTTAAACGTTTCTTCCACGCCAGTGCCGTTTATAGCCTCTGCAACCGTTGTTTTATAAATGCCCTTAGGATTTAGATCGCTGTCTAATTCATCTATTGACAGTATGTCTTTCAGGTCCCTCTTGTTATACTGCAGTATTATAGAAATTTCTTCAGGCTTTATATTGTTTGCGATCAGGTTTTCGTACATATTCTCCAGGCTTTCGATGTTCTGTTCCTTCATTTCTGCCTGTGAATCTGCTACAAAAATAATAGCATCAGCTCCTTTTAGAACAACCTTTCTGGTGGCGTTGTATCTAACCTGCCCGGGAACAGTATATAACTGGAACCTTATCGAAAAATCCCGTATCTTCCCTAATTCTATAGGAAG
>MHDW01000109.1:5502-6439 GCA_001803645.1 Nitrospirae bacterium GWC2_42_7
TGTGCAGATTCTGGAGGTTTGTTGTTTTTCCGCTGAGTCCAGGGCCGTAATATACGATTTTTAGTGTTATTTCTTTTGTTGCATAATTAAAAAGAGCCATGTTTTATACTATAGCATAAACACCGTTTCTTGTCTGGTGTTTAACCCTGTACATGGCTTCGTCAGCAAGCCTTAAGAGTTCTTCTTTTGATCCTGCGCTCTCAGGGTAAGAGGCAACGCCAAAGCTGGCAGTCAGACGCAGAGAATAGCCTTCCTTCTTGAGAAATACATGCCTTTCAATGGCCCTTCTGAGCCTTTCTGCTATCTGAATAGCTGATTGAGGAGCAGTCTGGGGAAGGACCATTACAAACTCATCACCACCGTATCTGGCGACTATGTCCACGGTTCTCAGGCATTTTATTAATATCTCTCCTGTTTCAACAAGCAGTTTACTGCCTATAAGATGGCCGTAATTATCATTGACTGTTTTAAAATGATCAAGATCCATGAATATTAATGCAAGGGATGTTTTATATCTTTTTGATCTGGTAATCTCGATCTCTAGCGTCCTGTCCAGATAACGTGTATTGAATAATTTAGTGAGGTCATCTGTTATGGACTGTTCCGCCATTTTTTGATACAACAAAGCCCTTTCAATAGCAACAGCAGCCTGATCAACGAGCCTCATCATAATATCAAGGTCGTCTTTTGTAAAAGGTTCGTTTGTTGTCTTATTAACTATTTCAAGGACTCCCAGCAGGTTTCCCCTGCTCTTTATAGGCAGGCACATAAGAGATTTGGTCTTGAAGTCTATTTTTTTGTCGATCGTTGAACAGAACCTTGGGTCAGCAGAAACATCTGGCACCAAAACAGGAATGCCTTCCTGTGCAACCCACCCAGCTATGCCTTCGCCTACCTTCAGTCTGATCTTTTTGAGTTTTTCCTTGGATCTTTTTTC
>MHDW01000109.1:6490-6840 GCA_001803645.1 Nitrospirae bacterium GWC2_42_7
TTCTCTGCCTTTTTCATGATCGCAGGCAGAATATCATTCATATCCAGCGTAGAGGTCAGGGTTTTGCCTATGTTTTCAAAAAAATCATGTTTCTGTTTAAGGCTTTGCAGTTTTGTTTTTAGGTCTTTGCTGTCAGTAAAGAGTGTTTTTTCGCGCAAGGCCTTGTTAACAAAAAATCTGATCTCAGCAGGGGATGGGGATTTCAGGTGAAAAACCATAGGAGACTTAATCCATGAGGACATGCCCTTAAAAGAGCTATCAACAGAAAATACGATCTTTGGTATATCCCGGAATTCTTTTATAAAATTCTTAAAAGATTTCCCTGAACTCTGTTCCTTGTCTATGATAAT
>MHDW01000110.1:0-5311 GCA_001803645.1 Nitrospirae bacterium GWC2_42_7
TATCAGTCTGATCCAATATCTGCCCTTCGCTCCTCTGATCAACTGCGCCCGAAGGTTTTTGAGCATCTATCTCTAAGGGTTTTTCTGAAGAACAAGACACTAAAAAAACTATCAAAACCAAACCAAATATTTTATTTATCTTATGCATTTTAAAATTGATAAAGCACAGAATACTTTGCCCTTTCCGCAGAATTAGCATCATTTTGAGCATCTATTTCTATAGTATACAAATACGGTATGCTCATCGGGGTTATTTCTCCCTGACCTGTTGCAACAACAGCATCTTTTGTGAGTCCGAAGTCACCGCCGGAATTGCCTTCGACAGTGTCTACAATTTTAGAGAAAATTCTATATGTCATAGCTCCTGTCCCGGCAGTAAAAGTCATATCATAGGTTGTGGGGTCAGCAGGGTCTATGATCAATGAACTATTGCAGAGTCCACTCCATACTGATGTCGCGTTATTTAATTTGTCTGCCAGACAGTCATAACCGCCAACACTAGATGCCGAAAGACTGAAATTGTCCAGAGGTATTAAGGGGTCACCTCTTGCAGTTATTATCTGATAAGTAACATCAGCGCCGCCAACCCCTGCCTCCAGGGCAGTCCTGTATCTCTTCTGCATACCTGATATTTGCGTCCCGGCTGTAAGCATATATATCAACGCCGCCATAATCGAAAGGGAAATAGCAGATATTATTAAAACCATCGCAAGGGCAATGCCTTTTTCAGCAGACAGTATGTAGTAGGTAGTAGGGAGCAAACGACTTTTCTTTCCCTGTCCATCTTCTTCCTGTCTACTTCCTACTACATGCTTCCTACTGTTTTTATTGTATGCTCTTAACAAGTCCATAAAGCATCCTCCCAACTTCTTCACTCCTAGATATCAAGTCGCTATTGTCCTTTAAATATCCAATGTCAGCAGATAGGATAAGATAATATCTCAATTCTTCTAATGAACCTTGGCTGATATTGTAATAATTTGCTTTATCCTTAAGTGTGCGTTTTTTAAAACCCTCGGCAATATTTGCTGGGGTTGAAACAGCAGCACGCCGCATCTGAGTAACAAGACCGAACCTTTCTTCAGCAGGAAAATCTTTCGTAATCCTATATATCTCCAGAACAAGTTTGTGTGCTTTTTCCCAAACCTGTAAATCTTCAAATTTTTCTGCCTTTGCCTTCATTGCCTGTCTCTTCCTTCCTGTCCGTTTGTATTTCCTGTCTACTGTCTACTTCTACTATCTACTTATTGCTTATTTCACCTCAGATTTTTCGTTTGCACAACTATTGTATAGACCTTCCATCTGTAATTCAGCCGGTTTGTATCTGTGATTGTTAAAAGATCAAAATCCCTTCCAAGAATAGCAGACTGCCCAACCCTTATGCAGGTAGCACATGTTGAGGCACCAGTGAAATTATTAAAGGTAAAGTTCGGGTCCCTTTGGCCTTCATGTGCCAAAACATATACCCTTATCTCTCTGAGCTGAGTCCTTATTTCTTCAGCAGTAAGGCCGGCAATGGAATTAACGTCACTGTCAACAGTTCCGTTATCATCTGTATCAAGACGGTAATAAGCCTGCATATCCGCAACACAATCAAGGAGTGGAAGTTCGGTTAAATCCCCGGCCACTTCTACTGCAGCAGTTGCCGGATCATCACCGTGATTAACCGTTGCCTTATAAAGTATGCCTGTGCCTGCTGCACACTTTGTCGGCATAGTCCCGGGGGTTCTGACATAAAAATCCGCCCTGTTAAATGGCAGCCTCAATGCTACACCTGCTGCCGGATTATCAATGCCGTAAACCACCCTTGGATCAGTAGTATCAAGAGGTGCAAATGCAGCGTCAACAAGGCTGTCTGGTGCAGTTGTAGCGTTATATCTTGTTGTGAAGCTTCCACTGTCAACAATTAATCCTCTGGGGTAAGTATCAGTAAGGGATAAAACTATGACCCTATCGTTATTATTTAGCCTTTCTCCTAAAACATCCCATTCCTTAACAGTATTCCCGGGTTCAACATAGGTCCATTTATGGGAAGCATTATTCTGTGCTGCTGCTGCACTGGTAGATTTGATTATGAGGACATCTGCATCCTCCGGACATGCACTGGCCGCAGGACATGCCTGATCTCCGCTCCGGATAGCAGCAGGAGAATTACATGCGTTGGCAAGGTCTGTACCTCTTGTAGGATTAGTAGGAGGGCCGTCGTTAAAATTTATTTCGGTCCAGGGAGTTGCCAGTATAGTTACTCCTGCAGACCCGGCTTCCAGATATCCGGCATTGCAAGGGGGGATCAGCCATGCAGGAGGGAGAGTCCACGGCAATCCATATCCTGCATTCTCAATATCACGCCTCATAATATTAAGTCCGACAATGCCTTCTATATTGGTTTCAGCTATTGTGGACTGCTGCTTGAACTGGGTCAACAGTCCGACAAATATCTGAGAAGCTGCAGCTATAACAAACACAAATATGACCATTGTTATCATGAGTTCCACCAAGGTAAAACCTGCTTCACGTCTGATCATGATGGTCTCCTCAATATAGAATTGATAATGTGAGTATAACTTTCACCCTTCCATGTCCACGTCACTTCTATATCCACCTGTTTATTATCAAGACCCAGATCAGTGACCTGTCTTCTAATAGCGTAACCACCTGGTAGAGCAAAGTTTCTGAATGCCTTTGTTTCCGGTGTTGGAGCATCAGCCACATAACCTGTTGCAGTAACACTGTCAAATGGAGTATTTCTTATGGCTATAATATGCTGTTCTGCTATATTCACGGCCTCATCCCTCAGGAGATTATTCATGTTGGCATCAATGCTGAGCAGAGCAGTCTGCATAAGGGCGAGCACTACCAGAAGCAGTACTACGAGAGCGATCATCACCTCGACCAATGATAATCCTTTTTTATCTGACAACACAATTCGCATCATCACAAGCTCCTCCAGCAGTATTTTGCGCAGTTAATTTACCGGTATTTATTCTTGTCTGAGATATTACAATACAATCAGAATCAGGATCAAAATCCGACAAATTTGAGCCATCACCATCATAATCTGTAAATATACATATTGTCGCACCTAAAGGCGTTGCAGAAGGCAGCACAATTCCCCTGTTATCAAACTGGATCGTGCCGCCTGCCCAGGTTACAGCGTAGTCCACAGTCTTGGTTGAAAGAGTATTATCGCCTGCTCCTGGATTTGAAGCACTGTTTCCATTTGTATCCTCAATTAACCTGTATGAGGTAGCGGTCGGAAAATCTGTAAAATGAAAACGATTTCTTGTCATGGCCCTTGCCCTTGTATTCATCAGATCCACATATATCTGTTTTATTCCGCTTTCAACTCTGTACTTTCCCATCCATCCCTGAAATGAAAAAGCGAGCGCTAGAACGAGAATAGCAATTATACTCACAACTACAACAATTTCAATTAATGTTATACCTCTTGTGTTGCTCATATTCTTTTCATTTTTTATTATTATAAAAAAGTCTCCTTTTTTTATCAAAAACAAACCATTACAGTGCTTCTTGTCAAAACACTGTAATGATCTGAATGAAAGTATGTTTTCATCTCTCTCTCATATGTATTGTTCTTTTTACAGGAGGAGGTGATGTGATTAAGGACAACCCCTGAGCAGTTGGAGGGACACCTTCCATACCGGATGATCTTCTCCCTCCTTCTTCGCCAAATTGACTTTGCAGATCAACCTCCTCAATTTTACCTGTTGATACCTGCAGTATTGCCTTTCCCTTTAACAGACCGGCAGCAGCACCGCCTGTATTATACTTACTTGCCCATATATAACTCAGTCCTCCAGGCTCACAGAAATTATCTTTTGGCTTGAATGTTGTGAAGAATACAACCCCAAGAGTTGTAGCCAACGGGTCTGTGATCATCCTTTCAGTCCTGTAGCCAACAGATGAACTTGCACAATCAGCAGGAGTGATCTCAGTTCCTGCTGAATCAGAGCATGAGTTCAGATCTATAAACCAGCCATTCATTGCGTTGATTACTGTATAGTCTGTAGGGACATCACCAATATCAGTAACATCTGTTAATCCGCCTAAAGCCGGGCAGGCTGCTGTCAACTCGAAATTCGGTTTAAAAATAGAATAACAGGGGTCTTTTATGCCATAAATGGCTTGCTGACCTTCTCTGTCATCAGGGGGTTCCTGTTCAAAGTAATATCGTCCTGTGCCAAAAAAGAGCCAGAGTTGTCCCCTTCTTTTGTCCTGCAGTTTAGCAACTGCAGATGTCACAGGGCCGATTCCTTCGATCACTTTACTCCATTCCCAGTTAGCCGGGTTAAGGTCCTCTCTTGTCAAAAGCCTTCCAACTCCTCCGGCTGTCCATGTGCCTCCGGTCTCTTTCACGTATGGAACATAAACAACATCATCCTGATAGTCTGTATCAATATCAAATGTTGAATTTATCATTGAACCGGCGAATGCGTTTGCTTCTGCTGTGGTCTTTGTCCATATACTTCCTGCAACAGGACCATTCTTAAGGTCAATTATAAATAACTTAAGATTCTGGTCAGATCTCCCCAAAAACTGATGGTCTGCAGTGCTGACAGGGCCTGTAGGACCTGAGCCAAATACCACAAACCATTTTCCATTCTTTGTTGTGGCTGAAGGATCTAAACCATCGAATTTCCCATCACTGTTGCTGTCATCAGATTTCATATTAATTTTTACAATTGAAGTCCCTGTTGATGTAAAACCAAGTGAAGGATCTGAAAACTCCCACAAAAGCTGAGGCGGATAGGAAGCAGGGTCCTCAGGATGGTTAAGGGAATTAGTAATATCAAGCGCAAAATATGTAGATAAACCGAGTGATTTTTCCTCATCTGTTGTTACTCCGCCACCGTCAAGATCAACGCCCGGAGCCTTAACACAATTAGAACACACAGCGTCTGATTTCCTGCATGCTCCTCCGACCCTCATTCCTCCAATAAGAATAGTTCTCCAGCTATTCACGTCTTTAACATTATTGGAAATATCTCCTGAACCGGGTGCGCCTATACTTGCATCAAAAACATAAGGAGAAAGGTCAACACTATAAATATGGCAATAGTTGGGATCTGCTATGTGTTTTAGATAAGGCAGAACATTTTTGGGTATAAAGGACCATACTTCTTTTCCGCGTCCTACATTTGACGGGTCTGTAAGTGATGCCTTTTTGTATAGTTTGTTCGGATCTACATTCCATATCCCATCCAATTCAAGCTTGCCGAGATAAAATGCATGCAGCATCCCATCATTTGCGCCGGCATACACCATACCTCTGCTTCTATAATTTACAGGG
>MHDW01000110.1:5423-7835 GCA_001803645.1 Nitrospirae bacterium GWC2_42_7
TCACCCACATCCAGAACATCTCCATCTTTGTTCAAGTCAACCTTTACTGTTCTATCCCTGTATCCATAATCAGCAATCCCATTAATATAATTAATAATATTCTCGGCTTCAGGGACGTCGGACGCCTGCAAGTATGGCATCAACGTGGCTGCATTTGCAGTTGAAAAGTTAATGAGCCCGCCCCCAATTGTTGTCTTGATAGTTCTTGCTGTTGATCTTTTCCAGAGTTCTACTCCTGCATCCCATAGACCCGCCATATTTTCAAATTCAATATCCGGAGTGATCAGGGCATCGATCACACCGTCGTTGTTTGTGTCTTTAGAGCGCTGCGCCTTGGTGATCTTTGCAACAGGATCATAGGCAAAAGAGACCCTATTATCATTTGTAAGGTTAAGCACATAATCATTGGGAGAACTGTAAGGGGGGCCGATATTGCCGGAATTATCCTCATATATGCCGCTGCTTCCAAATAATGGGTCAACATAATACCACAAGTTCGTGAGCCTTCCGATCCATTGTATATCAGTACCGGAAAATGTCTTTATAGGATAAAAGACAGCCTGCACAAGGTTTGCGCCGCTTCCTTCACCTGAGGCAAGAACAGATGCTGCTGTTCCTGATGCAGCCGCGCCTGCTATATCTTCAAAAATATCTCCGATAGCTGTATACAACGCAGGCATATCTTTGGCAAAATTACATGTGCCGCCGCCATTTAATGCTGTCTGATACATAAGTCTCTCTGGTTTACTTTCATCATTGGTGGTACAGCTGGTACAGTTAATAGCTGTACTCGTTAAATCACAAAGATCTCCGGTGTACGCCACATATGTCTTGATCGTTTCTTTTGGCTTTTTTACGGCTGTAGATGCAGGATTGAAAATATTTTTGTTCCGGGCATACCATGAGAGATCATCAACATTCTTGCTCCCGAAGTACTTAGGTGCAACAGACCCGCTTGTTGATGCTGTGGTCGTAATCTGTCCGTCACCGTCATTATATGTGTTTACAAAACTCATTACTGTGCTTTTCTGATCAGTTGTTGACATGCCGTCTGAGATCAAAAGAATGTTGTTCTTCTGACAGCTGTTCTGGATAGGGTTTGTAGTTGTAGTAAAATCATTGCTGTTTATGCGAACCGGCCTTGCCGCATCAGCAATATTCTGAGTATAGTAGGCTATTGCATTATAGAAACCCTCGGCATAAGGAGTCCAGGTCTGCGCCCTGATCGAATCCAGTGCTTTAATAAGACCGGAATTGTGGTCCCCAATCGGGTTTGAGGCATATGTAGGGTCCCCGATATATGATATTATTCTGGCGCCGTCCTGATTTTGCAAATCCTGATTTGTATCAGGGTCTCTATAAGGATTACCGGCTGTCACGAGATCGCATGTTGGTGCAGGAGATGCCGGCGGGCAATCCTGAAAAGACATACATGTTTTGCTCTTGTTATTAGAGCATATTTTCGGACATGGAGTAAGGATAAGACACCGGTTTGTTCCACCACATATAGCATCTGAAGTGCAGGCAATTGAAGCATTGTTTGAGCATACGCCCTTGCCGCATTCTGTAGGCGATCCGTTAAAATCAAAACTTATTGCACCAAAACGGATACGGTCCTTATAGTCATGAATGATCCCGGTTGGTGAAACATTCTCCACCCTTATTTCGATGGTCTTAATCGGGTTGCCAAGCTGGCTCTGTACACCTACATCACCGAGGATCGCCGGAACATTCTCATAAAACTCTGTTGCTGAGACATCATCTGTCGGATCAACTACCGGCGGTTGTTTGATGTCACCGCAGTATTTGTTATGCATATAAGTAATGCAGTCGTCACCAGTGTATCCATCAATTGTTCCTGTATAGTTGGCCTTGTTGTACGGCGCTGACCCAACATAGCAGGCGCCTGTGTACGCAGCTCCGCACAAAAGCGCAGCATTGCCTGCTGTAATGGCATAGGGTCCAACCACACATCTTTCAACTCCGGGACAGTGGGCATCAAGAGTACATACCGTAGCTGTTGTCACAGAGCATTTCCCTGGGGAATAGTGGTCAAGGACATCCGGGCACTGATTCTTAACAGTATTTTTTGCATCATTGCTAACTGTGCCATTCAGATCATACTGGTAACATTCCTGTACGCTTTGTATGTAGGCATTACTCGACTTCCCTGCCAGCGTGGTATCATGTGAATCATACTTAAGACATGCTGTTGTAGCATCTCTTCTGCATAGCTGGCCGCAAGTCGTATCTGAGTATGCATCTATTGCGGTCTGGCACGCACCCTCATCATAGTTACCAACAAATATATCAATATTTGTCAGCCCTCCGGGCGAAGGTGCGCTGGGGTTAGAAGGGTCAATAGGTCCTCTGATTCCGAAGGTAATTCCTAAAGATGTGTTTGTCCCGCCT
>MHDW01000111.1:0-2293 GCA_001803645.1 Nitrospirae bacterium GWC2_42_7
ATACGCAATAACTGCGGAAGTTGGGTTAACCCTTTCTCATTCAGATACACGCCAGGTTTTCTGTCTATCCTCATGATATGGTTTTCAGCCAGCTGCTGAGAAAATGCATGACTTTAAGGCTCGCTACGGTAACATGCCAAATAGTATTGCAATACCATTAATAGTTTGATATGATAGTAATGCAATACTATTAGGAGGTGGTCGTGATTGAAGACCTGTTTCACCTAAGCCAGAACTTCCTCAAGATAAACAACAGGGAATATGTAAGATATTTCCTGAAGAAAAACCAACTCAAAGCACGCTTTTCAATTGTTGTGGGCCAGAGGGGCGTGGGCAAAACTACTGCCATGATTCAGCATATCCTTTCCTCTTACAAAAACGATGTTTTTACAAGCAGGGCGCTTTATATTCAGGCTGACCATTTTCTAGTCGGCAGCCGTTCGCTCTATGAAATTGCGGAGCAATTCTATAACCTTGGCGGAGAGATGATCTGTTTTGACGAGATACATAAATACCCGAACTGGTCCGCTGAGTTAAAGAGCATTTACGATACCTTCCCAAAACTTACTATTATCGCCTCTGGCAGTTCCGCTTTGGAGATTTACAAAGGAAGCCGCGACCTGAGCAGGAGAGCTGTAGTTCTCAGGATGTCCGGAATGTCCTTCAGGGAATTTATAGAGTTCGAGCTTGGGATTGAATTGAAAAGCTCAGGTCTTGAGGACATCACGAGCAACCACCAGCGCATTGCTGATAGCATCATCACCTCAGTGGAGAAAAAGGGCAAGAAAGTCCTTGCTCTTTTTAAAAGTTATATCGAGCATGGTTACTATCCTTATTTCAGAGAATATAAAAACAGGGAACTTTTCTATCTTACCCTTGAACAGAACGTACACACTACCCTTGAAAGCGATCTTATCTCAATTTATCCCTCTTTAAGCGGCAATAGTGTCAAAAAAATCAAAAAACTTCTGACAATCATTGCTTCTTCAGTCCCCTTTACTCCTGACTTAAAAAAGTTGAAGACTATGCTTGATGTAGGTGACGAGAGGACACTAAAAACCTATATAAGGTACCTCGATGATGCCGGAATAATCCTTACTGTCTCAAAAGGCGGTAGAGGGCTTAGACAACTCGAAAAACCTGAAAAAATATATCTCAATAATACGAACCTTATTCATGCCATATCTGCTGGTTTGCCTGCAGAAACCGGAAATATGAGAGAGACCTTTTTCCTCAACGTGACCGGAGCTTTCCACCGGGTCTCGTCGCCGGAACAGGGCGATTTCCTTGTTGATGGCAAGTATGTTTTCGAGATTGGTGGAAAAAACAAAAACTTCTCCCAGATCAAAGATATCAAAAAGTCTTTTTTAGCATTAGATAACATTGAGATAGGCATTGGCAACAAAATTCCTTTGTGGGTTTTCGGGTTCCTGTATTAGAGGTAAAAAGAAAGTACTTATCAGTCTCCTTGACAGTATAAAGTCATTGGAATTATTATAAAAATCATGAACAAAACCCTTGTGTTACCTCTTGCGCTTCTGTTTTTTACTGCAATATTTATTTCAGGAGCAGCTTCAGAGACTATCGAGAAGATTGATTCAAAAGAACTTAGCGCTGAGATGCAGACCCAGAAGGCCATGGAAGTATTTGAAAAGATACTAAATCTGACTGAAAATTCGCCAAGATCCGAGGTGCTCCCTAAGCTGGAAACCGAGTACCTGCGTATTATTAAAGAATATCCGAATGCTTCATTGGTGCCTGAGAGCTACTGGAGGCTTGTATTGATATATCTGAATGATTACGATCCTCCTGTTACTGAAAAGGCAGAAGCTCTGTACGGAGATTTTATAAAGAAGTTCCCGGACTCAACCCTAAGGTCTCTTCTTGAAGAGGCCCTTTCAAAAAACTACGTTCTTGCCTTAAAATGGGAAAAACTTCTCAGGTTGTATACTCCTGTGATCAAGCAGTTCATTGAAAAAGGGAAAAAACCCAAAGCGTATGAACTGTTCATGTATTCAGAGGCAAAATTAAATCTCGGTGACCTTAAAGAAGCTGAAAAGGGATATAAGATCATAATAGATCAGTTCATTGATACTCCTGAAGCAAGGGAATCAAAAAAGAGGCTCGAAATGATCAAAGAAAAGAAAACTGCAAACTAAATAATTTTGGAGGAATTTTGTGTCAGGACATTCAAAGTGGTCTCAGATAAAACATAAGAAAGCGCATACAGACGCAAAGAGGGGAAAGTCCTTCACAAAAATTGTGAAGGAGATCTCGATCGCAGCAAGATTGG
>MHDW01000111.1:2345-2476 GCA_001803645.1 Nitrospirae bacterium GWC2_42_7
AAAAGAAGTGAATATGCCTGGCGACAACGTTAAGAAAGCGATCATGAAGGGGACCGGCGAACTCCCCGGTGTTTCATACGAGGAATTTTCATATGAAGGTTATGGGCCTGCCGGGGTTGCGGTAATTATCG
>MHDW01000111.1:2648-5362 GCA_001803645.1 Nitrospirae bacterium GWC2_42_7
CGATGCAGGAGCTGAGGATATGAAGAACGATCCTAAGGAAGAAAACTATGAGATAATCACGACACCTGAGGACTTCAATAAAGTTAAGACTGCGCTCGAAGATGCGAAGATACCGATTGAATCAGCAGAGGTGACGATGCTGCCTCAAAATTATGTGGTTCTTGATGAGAAGGCGGCTGAGCAGATGATAAGGCTTATGGATGCGCTTGAGGACCTTGATGATGTGCAGAATGTGTATGCAAACTTTGACATACCGGATGAAATTGCAGAAAAGGTCAGCAGATAACTTGAATATATATGCCAATGCATTCAGTAAAAACAATAATTTCAGGGTTATCATAAAATAAATGGCAGGAACTTCTATCCGCGCTGCATTTAAAAAAGTGTTCCTTGCAGGATTGTTTGTTTCTGTTCCTGCGATCATAACTATCCTCGCGATAAGAGTGTTTTTTCTGTTTGTTGACGGTCTGTTAGGGCCGTTATATCTTAAGATCCTGGGATTTGATGTCCCGGGCCTCGGCTTTATTTCAGCCATTGTGCTTATTTTTGTGATCGGGGTAATATCCACGAATGTATTCGGCAAAAAAATAATCCGGTTCCTTGAACGTATCTTCATGAGCATACCTGTGTTCAAGGGATTCTATACAGCTGTAAAACATCTTTTTGATGCGTTTTCTCCTGAAAACAAGAGCGTGTCTTTCAAGAAATTTGTGATCATAGAATATCCAAGAATCGGCTTATTTGCCTTTGGCTTTCTCACAAAGGAATGTACCATGATCGCAGAAAAAACCGGCGAGGAGACATGCTTGAGGGCTGTATATGTGCCGACAAATAACCTGTATCTTGGGGAGATCGTACTGGTCAAAGATAGCAACATGTTTTATACTGACATACCAATTGAGGATGGAATGAAGATCATCCTGTCAGGGGGCATTGCGGCCCCTTCAATAATTAAAGAGGTGAAATAGTGGATATATCCTGCATTATTCTTGCTGCAGGGGATGGCAAGAGGATGAGATCATCTCTGCCGAAAGTACTGCATAGTATATGCGGCACTACAATGCTCAGTAGCGTTCTGAATACAGCGGAAAAACTTATACCGAACAAGATCATTGTTGTGGCAGGCAGGCATATGGATCTCATAAAAAAATCGGTGCAGGCAAAGGATGTCCTGTTTGCAATGCAGAAGGAACCAAAAGGCACAGGCCATGCGGTTCAATGCGCTGAGCCTGAGTTGAAGGGATTTAAGGGCACAATTGTTGTTTTGAACGGCGACTCCCCCTTAGTGAGGCCGGAGACGATCAGAAAATTCCTCAGGCTTCATGAAAGCAAAAAGAACTCAGTTTCCGTCCTCTCATTTATAGCAGAAGATCCGGCTGCATATGGCAGGGTGGTCAGAAATATTTCCGGAGAAGTTACGGCCATTGTCGAAGATAAGAATGCAGACAAGGCTGAGAAAAAAATAGATGAAGTGAACAGCGGCGTTTACGCCATTAGTTACGACGTCCTTTATCTTCTGGACGAAATTAGAATGAACAAGACAAAAAGAGAGTACTATCTTACTGATATAATCAGTCTTTCAATAAAAAAGGGCTTGAAGACATCTGCATTCTGCATAGGAAGGGAAGATGAATTTATGGGGGTCAATACAAAGGAAGAGTTTTACAGGGCTTCGCATATGATGAGGGAAAGTATTATAAAGAAATGGTCAAAAAAAGGTATAAATTTTATCAACACAGATTCGGTCTTTATCGGACCTGAAGTTTCTTTGGGCCTTGGAACAACAATATATCCGAATGTCTACATAGAAGGCAAAACGCGCATCGGAAGAGGAGCAACAATATATCCGAATGTCAGGATCAGCAACTGCATCATAGGCAGAAACGTTATTATAAAAGATTCGACTGTGATCGAAGACTCCATCATAAAAGACGGCGCATCTATTGGGCCTTTTGCACATATAAGGCCCGGCACAGAAGTGGGTAGCGGGGCCAGGATAGGAAACTTTGTTGAACTCAAGAAGGCTTTTATAGGAGACAAGACAAAGGCATCTCATCTGAGCTATATCGGAGATGCAAAAATAGGGAAAGATGTGAATATCGGCGCAGGTACCATAACCTGTAATTATGACGGTGAAAAAAAGCATATTACAATGATCGGCGATGGTGTTTTTGTCGGAAGTGATACACAGTTCATAGCACCTGTTAAAGTTGGGAAAGGCGCTTACATAGGAGCAGGTTCTACTATTACAGGCGATGTTCCGGCTGGAGCGCTTGCATTAAGCAGAGTGAGACAGAAGAATCTGCTGGGATGGGCTAAAAACAAGCAAAGAGCAAGGAGCAAAGAGCAAAGAGCCAGAAAAGGCAAGGAGAAAAAAATAACATGAGGTTTTCCTTAAACTTATCACAGATCACTTTTCACTTTTCACGGGTGTAATTATGTGCGGGATAATAGGATATATAGGGAAAAAGAATGCTGTCACCGTTATCATAGAAGGGCTGAAACGGCTCGAGTACAGGGGTTATGATTCTGCAGGGATCGCCTTTTTTCAGGATGATAAGATAAATGTTGTAAGGTGCAAGGGCAAGATCAGAAACCTTGCTGCCCTTGTCGAGGCAGAGAAACTCTCCAGCAGCACAGCCATAGGGCATACAAGGTGGGCGACACATGGAAAGCCGTCCGAAGAAAATGCACATCCTCACAGATCCGGCGGG
>MHDW01000112.1:0-264 GCA_001803645.1 Nitrospirae bacterium GWC2_42_7
TGGCGAAATTGCAGTTTCTTCGCCTGTCCATGAGGCCCTTGCTCTTGTCTTTTGAGATTCCATTTCCCAGTGAAAACCTGCTTCATCTATTCTGAGTCCTTTTTCACCAGCCACATCCCTTGCTATATCAAGCGGGAACCCATAGGTATCATAAAGCTTGAAGAGTTCATCCCCGGGTATTACAGACTTGGCTGAATCTTTAAGGTTTTTTATTAAGTTATTGATTATATGAAGACCCTGGTCTAATGTTTTAATAAATCTTTC
>MHDW01000112.1:286-562 GCA_001803645.1 Nitrospirae bacterium GWC2_42_7
GTTTCAAGGAGTTCAGGATATACATCAGACATTGAATCAGTTACAGCATCACATAATTTATAGAGCACCGGCTCATCAATCCCAAGGGTTTTTGAATAGCGCGCTGCCCTTCTTATTATCCTTCTTAGAACATAACCTCTGCCTTCATTGGAGGGTATCAATCCCTCTGAAAGCAGGAATGTTATGGTCCTGATATGATCTGCTATAACTCTTATGGCAGTGTCGGTCTCTCTGTCAAGGCCGTATATTTTATGTGAAAATGCCGAAATATTCAGG
>MHDW01000112.1:617-5917 GCA_001803645.1 Nitrospirae bacterium GWC2_42_7
GGAAGAGGGGTTAATTTGCCGGTTGAATCTCTGTTGAACTGCATAAAAACGAGGTTCCATAACTCAAGAAAGCGGTCGCATTCACACCCCACAGCGCAGTCAGGACTGCCGCATCCTACATGCGTACCCTGATCGATAATTATCTCAGAACACGGGCCGCAAGGGCCTGTATCTCCCATCTGCCAGAAGTTATCTTTGGCGCCGAGCCTGATTATCCTGTCTGGAGATATATCTGTATGTTCCTTCCAGAGCTTCTCAGCCTCGTCATCATCTTCAAATACCGAGACCCAGAGTTTATCCTTTGGCAGAGCATAATGTTCGGTAAGGAGTTCCCATGAATACTCTATAGCATCTTTTTTGAAGTAATCGCCGAAAGAAAAATTTCCGAGCATCTCAAAGAAAGTGTGGTGTCTTGCCGTATGCCCGACATTTTCGAGGTCATTGTGTTTTCCTCCGGCCCTCATGCATTTCTGGCTCGTTACTGCACGAGTGTAAGCTCGCTTTTCTTCGCCGAGAAAAACGGATTTGAATTGAACCATGCCGGCATTTGTGAACAAGAGGGTAGGGTCGTTCTGTGGTATCAATGAAGAACTCTTGATAGTTTCATGCCCTCTTGTTCTGAAGAATTCGAGGAATACAGATCTGACTTCAGCGCCTGTCATTGCCTTATTTCATTATACCGGGCTCAGTGCTTATTATCTGGGAAAGTTTGTCATCAGTAAATATAAGCCTTGTTTTGAATAGATGCAGTTTTTTGTAGGTCCATTCAACCCTTTCATTGCCTTCTGTATCAGGCGGAAGCACATTAACGATCTCAGGGCCGCCCCATGAGTATCTGACATGAAGCTTTGACATGCCTATATCTATCTCACTGTTCTTTATTCGTTCCTGCACTCCAACAGGAAAATCCTTGATCTCTTCAGGTGAGTAACGCAGTGACTTAGCACATCCTGTTTGAAAAATTAAAAAGACCAGAGAAAACAGCAGAAATATTCTTTTCATAATATGTCCTCCTCTTTAAAATTGAATTTTCCAATAACTTTTTTTATTGTACTGTAAGAATAACCTCTGCGTGCAAGAAAATTCCATAGTCTTCTTTGAGCAGATACAGTAAAGTCATTTCCCATTAATCTTATTTTTTTATCAGCCAGCCTCCTGGCATTCTGCAACTCGTCGTCCTCATCATATTGCAGGGCTGATTCAACAATATTTAAGTCCAGGCCTCTTTTAAGCAGAAAAAATTTTGCGCTTTTATATCCGAGCAGCCTGTTCACCAGAGCTTCTCTTTTAAGATTAACGGCAAGAGCCCTGTCATCGATGTAACCGCACTGCCTTAGAAAATTTATGGTGCCGGATATTGCAATATCAGTAAAGCCTTTTTCAGTGAGGCGATGTCTTAATTCTTTTTCACTTCGTGCCCTGTACCCGAGCAGTTTAAGAGAATATTTTTTGGCATCATTTTCCGAATCTGTCAATCTGCATATTATCCTTTTCAGGTGGTTTATCTTCGAATGTGAGATCGCTGGTAGACTGGATGCCTTTTACCTTAAGAGCAAAATCATCAGGGTTTGTGGCCCGTCTGAGAGCTTCTTCGTATGTAATAAGGTTTGTCTTAAAGAGGTTGAAGAGTGACTGGTCAAAGGTCTGCATGCCGTAATGAAGCATTCCCTGTGCGATCACATCAGGTATTGACTTTGCCTTGTCAGGGTCGAGTATGCAGTCTTTTATTGTTGCAGTAGCTATAAGAACTTCCACTGCCGGGACTCTTCCCTTACCGTCTGCTTTTGGAACAAGCCTCATTGAAACTATACCCTTAAGTATGGATGAAAGCTGCATTCTTACCTGTTTATGCTGGTAAGGGGGAAATACAGATATTATCCTGTTGATCGTCTCTGCTGCATCGGTTGTATGGAGTGTGCTGAGGACTAAATGTCCTGTCTCAGC
Source organism: Nitrospirae bacterium GWC2_42_7 (assembly GCA_001803645.1). GTDB lineage: Bacteria > Nitrospirota > Thermodesulfovibrionia > Thermodesulfovibrionales > UBA6898 > GWC2-42-7. The sequence continues at coordinate 2,562 of MHDW01000112.1, forward strand.
AGCAGTCAGGGCTGTCTGAATGGTCTCAAAATCTCTCATTTCTCCGACCAGAATAACATCAGGATCCTGTCTTAAAGCAGCTCTTAATGCCTTACTGAATGATTCTGTATCATTTCCGATTTCCCTCTGGTTTACAATTGACCTTTTGTCCCTGTGAAGATACTCGATCGGATCTTCGATGGTCATAATATGATCTGTTCTTGTGGAGTTTATATTATCTATCATTGCAGCGAGAGTTGTGGATTTACCACTTCCTGTGGTACCAGTCACGAGTATCAATCCTCTCGGCTCAAGAGAAAGTTTTTTTAGGATCTCAGGCAGAATAAGTTCTTCAATAGTAGGTATCCTCATCGGAATTACCCTGAAGACAAGCCCTATTGTTCCTCTTTGTATAAAAATGTTGCACCTGAAACGTCCAAGTCCTGGCACACTGTAAGCCAGATCTATATCATTACGCTTTTTGAAGATCTCGCGCTGCCCAGGGCTCATAACTGCAAAAGCAGTCTTCAGAGTTTCTTCCTGGCTAAGCCTGTTGTCAGAGGATAAAGGAGTTAACTCTCCATTTATTCTGAGAATAGGGTATGACCCTACCTTTAGATGAAGGTCAGATGCGCCCATCGCATGAGCTGTTTTGAGTAGATCATTAATTTCCATAGCCGGCTCCGTTCAGGCAAATATTAAGTTCATTCACCTTTTTAGATTATAGACTTCTACTATCTTATCCTCGATCTCTTTTTTGAGAGAGGCATTGTTCTTCAGAAATTCTTTGGAGTTCTCTCTGCCTTGTCCTATTCTGCTGCCTCCGTAACTGTACCATGCGCCTGACTTCTCGATTATTCCCTTTTCGACACCGAGATCAACGATCTCGCCTTCTCTTGAAATACCATGATTAAAGTATATATCAAATTCAGCTTGTTTAAAAGGTGGTGCCATCTTGTTCTTTACTACCTTTACTCTGACCCTTCCGCCTATTATTTCCTGATTATCCTTGATATTTTCTATCTTCCTGATATCAAGTCTCATAGACGCATAAAACTTAAGGGCATTGCCTCCTGTTGTTGTTTCCGGGCTCCCGAACATCACACCGATCTTCATTCTTATCTGATTTATGAAAACAACGGTTGTATTGGATTTTGATATAGACCCGGTAAGTTTCCTTAAGGCCTGGCTCATGAGCCTGGCCTGAAGCCCAGGAAGCGAGTCACCCATATCGCCCTCTATTTCGGCTCTTGGCACAAGCGCTGCTACAGAATCGATCACTATTATATCGAGAGCGCCGCTTCTGACAAGAGATTCTGCGACTTCGAGCGCCTGCTCTCCTGTATCAGGCTGTGAAACAAGCAGGTCTTCAACATTAACGCCGATCCTTTTTGCATAATTTATATCAAGAGCATGTTCAGCATCTATGAATGCTGCTGTGCCTCCCATAGCCTGTGCCTGTGCAACAGCATTAAGCGCAAGCGTGGTTTTTCCTGATGATTCAGGACCGTATATTTCTACAACCCTGCCTCTCGGAAGGCCGCCTATGCCTGTTGCTATATCAAGTGTAGCAGAGCCGGTCGGGATAGCCTGAATTCCTTCTACAACAGTGCCCTCCCCAAGCCGCATGATCGATCCTTTTCCGAAATTTTTCTCGATCTGAGATATGGCCATTTCAAGTGCTTTCAGTTTATCCTTGTCTTTCTCTTTATTTGACATCAGTCCTCCTGTTAAAAGGTATTTCAGCAAGGCATGTGTGTTGAGCTCCGCCCGGCCTAAGTTCGCTTTTCATTAATACAATGCTGTTTATTTCAGCATCTCCAAACTTGTATGTTCCAAATTCATCCAGGATCTCTAAAGCTTCCGACACTCTTCTTTGAGACCTGACACGTGCCAAAGTAAGGTGAGGCGAAAACTCTTTTTTATCAGCAGGAAATCCTAATTCTGCTGTTATACCTTCAACATCTTTCTGAAGCCTTACAAGAGATGCTGATTTTTCTATCTCTGCCCATATAACTCTAGGATGCCTCTTGTCAGGGAAACATCCGGTACCTGCTATTGTAATATAAAATTGATTATAAAATGACATTTTTTTACACAAAGATTCTTTTAATGGCTCAATGAGTGAATCACCAGTATTTCCAAGAAATTTCAGGGTCAGGTGAATATTGTCATCAGACAAACATTTCAGATCAGCGCCAGACTTTTTCAGCCTATACAGCAAGCCAGATAAGGATGCTTTTATATCGGATGGCAGTTCTAAGGCTATAAAACATCTCAGATCCATACCTTTAAGACCTTATGCAGAAATTTAAGGGCTTCAAGAGAAGCCTGTTTTTTTATGGTTGCTCTGTTGCCTGTGAGGTTGATCTTTTTTGCCTCTGTCATGTCTGGGGTCGAGACTGCCATGAAAATAAGACCGACCTGTTTGCCTTCAATTGTATCAGGACCTGCTACTCCTGTCGTAGACAGCGAAATATCAGAGTCTGTGATCTTTCTGGCTGATTCAGCCATAGCTATAGCAGTTTCTTCACTGACTGTCCCGTATTTTTTTAAAGTTGAGGTCTTGATGCCCAATACTGATCTCTTGGAGTTTTCTGAATAGCTGATTATACCTGTATCATAGAATTTAGAAGATCCAGGAAAGTTTGTTATAGCATTTGATATAAAGCCGCCAGTGCATGACTCTGCAATACTTAACTTGAGACCCTTATTAGCAAGAATCTTAGCTATCTTTTCTGTGACTGTTAGAAGAGCTTTATCCATAATTGTAATACGATATTCGTATATATACCGGCCAATATATCATCTGCCATAATGCCTGTGCCATTATTTAAAGTATTTTCTAGCTTACGTATGCCAAGTGGCTTTATTATATCGAAAAACCTGAATAAAAGAAAGGCTGGAAATAAAAGGCTTTGAGCATTTGGAAGATAAAGTACAGCTACCCAAAAGCCTGTGAACTCATCGATCACTATTTTACTGCTGTCTTTTTCATTGAATATTCTTTCTGCTGTAGAAGAAGCGTAAATACCTATAAATATTGCGGCAAATATAACAATAAGATGAAAGGGCAGGGAAGGCTTAAGGAGCAGAAAGAAAATTAAACCGAGCAGGGTTCCAAAAGTGCCTGATGCAAAAGGTATATAGCCTATAAATCCAAGTGTGGCTATGTTCTTTAGTATATGTTGGGTAAATGAACCAGGTTTCAATTATCTGCTGAGGTAAGAAAATTATTTCTACTGTTAATCTGCATAATAAATGACAAGGATCAGCAGAATTGTTACATCTTATGACATCTGCCGCAGAACTTAAATTTACTGTTTATATTGAATTCTACAGCAAGAAGGTCCTTTGTGTTCGAAGTATGAGGGCTA
>MHDW01000112.1:5952-10550 GCA_001803645.1 Nitrospirae bacterium GWC2_42_7
TGTTTACCGAATAAAGCAAATGGGGCGACTGTATGTTTGCCTGTTCCCATTTCAACGTGACAGGTGACACAAAGGTTCCATGTGGATTTTTTGAGCCAGAAATCATAATTTGACGCATGAGGATTGTGGCAAATACTGCATCTGCCTGTTGCAACAGGGCCATGCACAAATTTCTTCGGCGCCCATTTGTCTTTTTCGTTTTCATGGCATTTATAACATAAGGGTTTCTCAGGTTTTGGAGTAATGTACTTTAAAGGAGATGATGTATTTTCATGACAGGCAAGGCATGCCCACTTTGCAGCCGGGCCATGAACATGCTTATATTCGGTTATTTTATAGTGGCAGGGATAGCAGACAGAATCCTGAGGTTTAAGCGGTTTTAAATCTTTATCAGAACTGTCCATCTGGTGACAAGGCCTGCAGACATTTTCCCTGTTTTCCAGGTGAAATGGATCTATCTTGAAATCAGGCGGATTGACGCGGAATTTACTTGAAAGATCAGACCTGTTAAATATGGTGATAGTTTTTGATTCAATGATGCGTCCGTTCTTGATAGATGTTACAATTATCTCATTAGTGCCCAATTTCAGCTCAATTGTTTTGCATATGAAATTACGGCCTTTTACTATGGGAATATTTAGGTCATTTGAGGGCCTGTTACTGCCGGAGATCGAAAAAGAATCAGCTGAGCCATCGTCTGCCTTAATTACAAAAGTAATCAATTCTCGCTCAACAAGAATTTTGTCTTGGGGTTCAACTATGATAAATCCATATGAATTGCTGAAAGACAATACTAGAAAGAAGAATGCTAAGAGAGCTAAAAAGTTATTTAAGGTTTTCTTCACACTTAGTTTAGTCGTGTATCTTTAATATAAGCTCAAGTGCTTTTCTTGAATCAGCTGATGCTTCCTTCATCATCTTATTGCTCTCATAAACCTCTGACCTGAGCTGGTAAGTCATAGCATTATAAGGATTGAGTGAGAGTGCGCTCTCAAAAGCCTCAAGAGATTCTTTCAGTTTTCCGTTCTTGGAAAGAGCATAGGCATAATAATAGTGTGCCGGTGTATATGAGTTCTTTTTTACAGCTTTATCGAGGATCTCAATAGCCTCTGTAATTTTTCCCTTTCTTGAAAGGAAATAACCGAGCTCGCTCATGATCACAACGTTCTCAGAATCAGCGGCGTAGCCCTTTCTGAGAGTTTCTTCTGACTCTGCATCTTTCCCATCTATTTCATATATTTTGGACAGCTCAATATAAGGTGGCATGTATTTGGGGTCTTTCTCTATAGCTTTCGCAAAAAAAGGCTGAGCCATTTCATATTTTTTCCTTTTTGCAAAACCCCTGGCAAGGTTTGTATTTGCTATAGCGTCATGTTTGGGCTGATAACCTGCTGCCATTTTTTTTCTGGGAGGGTCACCGGCCAGAACACTGAGATAATCAAACATATCTTCAGTGCCGACAAGAGGAAAGCCTGCAAGTTCATATGAGATCTTACCTTCAGATACAACTGTTGTTGAGGGAATGGCTATAATTGCATAAGCATGAAAAATTTTAAGGCCTTTATCAATGAGAATAGGGAACGTTACCCCCAGCTCTTTAGCAAGAGCCTTTACCTTTTCAATATCTTCAGGTAACATGACCTGGTTATCTGCATTTATACCTATAATCTGTATTCCCTTGTCTTTGTATTTTTCATGGAAACTCTCAAATCTTTTCAGGGCTTTGGGGGAGTTTGCGCTCCATGTTGCCCAGAAGAAAATTGCAACCCCTTTTTTTTGAGAGAACTGTGACAGGCTTACATCTTTTCCGTCAATATCCTTCAATGTAAAATCCTCGGCCTCAGAACCTGTTTGGAGCAAAGCCTGAGCACTTACATCACAGGTAAAAGAAACAATTAACGCAAAAATAAAAGAAACAATCAATGCTCTTGTATTGATCTTAAAATAGGTCATTTTTTCCCGCTTTTATAGGTTTCTATTCCTTCTTTGAACTGATGTGTAGATTTCTCAAAATCATTCAGTTTTTCATACACAAGCCCCAAGGCATAATGAGCCATGGAAGGGTAAGGATTTAAAGTTAGTGCCTCTTTAAGGATGGTCTCAGCGCCATTCAGGTCGCCTTTTTTAAGAAGAGCAAGGCCGATACCAGTTTTAGATGTACGGGATCTCGGATTGATCTTCAGTGCGGAATTAAAGGCATTTATTGCATCGTCCAGCAGGCCTTTTTTTAATAACACAAAACCCAATTGGTCGTATGCTTCAGGATATTCAGGATAAATCTTAATTGCTTCATTTGCAGTGTTTAATGCCTTATCTGTCTCCCCATCATTTAAGAGAGAAGAAGATTCCCTCAGGAGTGCATCCGCCTTTTGCTTAACATCTTCTTCTGCCTTTGCCTCTAAAGGATTAAGAAAAAGAGTAAAGAGAATTATGGTTGATGCAAGGAAAGAAATAAAAAGAAAGGCAGGGGAATTTATTCCCCTGCCTTTTTGCAATGTCATTATTGTCTGATATATATTCGTGTTCATGATTTATCTGTTCTTAACTGCTTTTATTCTATCATAATCGAATTTCTGATGGCAACCAGGCAGGCATGCTCCTCCGTTCTGTGTTTTTGTAAAACCAACAGGAAGTCCCCATGCTCCAAAAGGAACAGCATCTCTGATATGTTTTGGATTGTTTGTGGCATGTGCATCATGGCAAGCCCTGCATGTACGGCCTTTTACTTCCTTATTTACATGCACAAAATGAAGGTTTTCATCTCCATTCCTGAAACCTGTCAAAGTGGTGGTCTTCGCATCCTGTACAATGGTTTTTTCATGGCAGTTAAAGCAAAGCTCGTAGTTCTTTAGATTATAAGGTGCATAAAAAACAGGGGGGAAGTATTTCCTTAGTATTCTGTAATAATCTGATCCATGGGTGTTATGGCAGCCGGAACAGTCACCCTGCTTAATCGGGCCATGATAAGATTTATTCTTTGCGAGTGTTTCTTTCATGTCGATAATTTTGCCGTCCTGCGTATCAAGAGGTTTATCATGACACATATTGCAGGACTCAATAGGTTGTCTTACCAGATTTTTGACATAATCAGAAGCATGAGGTTCATGACATGCCATACACTTTTTTTCTGTTTCAAGGCCGCCATGTTTTACCTTTATCTTAGCGAGCCAGTCCTTTTTATCCTTATGGCAATCAAAGCATAGATCTTCAAGTCCGTCTTTTTTGAGCATATATTTAAAATCCCCTGCATGAGGACTATGGCAGGATGCGCATTTTTCTTTAACAGGCTGGTGCACGAATTTTTTTCCTTTAAATGCTTCTGCCTTGTCAGTATGGCACTGGAAGCACGCATCATTCCCTGTTGCATTAAGAAGCTTTGGAAAATCTGCCTGATGAGAGTTGTGACACATTGAACAGCCGCCGACAGCTACAGGGCCATGAACGAATTTACCCTCTATAATTTTTTTGTCATGGCACATTATACACAAATTTTTTCCGTCCGCTCGGAGCTGGAATTTAAACGGAGACTGATGTGCATCGTGGCATTTTGTGCAATTCCCTTCTTTTACAGGTTTATGCTGGCCTTTTTTGGTGTCCACTCTATCATGACATTTATAGCAGAGGGCGCCAACATTCGTTATGGGAGTAAATTTGTGTTTTGAAGTTGGCACATGGCATGCAATGCAGTCACCTACCGCAATAGGGCCGTGAACAAATTTATCCTTTCCCATTGTGATATGACACTTTGCCGAAACACATGATTCTGTTTGTGCTTGAGCTGAAACGCTACTGCCGAAAAAAACAACCAGGGAAATTACGGCGAAAAAAGTGATGACAAGTGAAACTGTTATTTTCTTCATGTCCCCTCCGGGATTCAAAAGTTTTATCGGACACCAAGCATCCATAATTGTTCGGTATTATAATTAAAGAAAATGAAAAAGTCTATAAATAAAATTACTATTCTTAATAAATATAAGCTTATTAAATTAAATAATAATTTGATGCTTCCCTGAGGTCTCCGGAAGATAAAAAAGAATGTACATAAATGCGGTTCTATTCATTATGCTTCAACTGTTTTATAGGTATATGTTATTGTTGCACTTCCTTCCAGTGTGGCTTTGACCGAACAATATTTAGTCATAGAGAGTTCAACTGCTTTTCTGACCGCATTATCGGACAAGTCAATGCCTTTTACGATAAATTCAATATTTATATCTCTAAATTTCTTTGGATGTTCTTCTTCTTTAATACCATTAATATTTATCTCAATGTCTTTAACATTTTCTTTTTTCTTTTTGAGAATGGATACTACGTCCATACCGGAGCAGCCTCCTATCCCCAGAAGGAGAAGTTCCATAGGTCTCGGGCCGGTATTATTTCCTCCAACATCAGGTGTGCTGTCCATGATCACGGCATGGCCTGAATCAGTCTCTCCCACAAATTGCAATCCATCAATATATTTTACTTTTGCTTTCATCTTAATAATAATCCTCCTTCTGGTCCTTAATCGAAAGAATTCCTCGATGCTCGCATCGGGGTTTCCTGAAATCCCTCCACCTTGAGGGGGGAGGTTAGGAGGGGGTGATTGGTTCCTTTTT
>MHDW01000113.1:0-2345 GCA_001803645.1 Nitrospirae bacterium GWC2_42_7
AAAATTAACAGAGATCATCAAGAGACTGCAAAAGGAATATACTGATGTCAGGACTGCGCTTAATTATAATTCTCCTTTTGAACTTCTTGCTGCTACAATCCTCTCGGCCCAGTCTACTGACATACATATTAATAAAGTCACAGAATCCCTCTTCAAAAAATACAGGTACATAAATGATTACGCAGATACTCCTCTTGAAGAGTTGAAGAAAGATCTAAGTTCGGTAAATTTTTATAACAACAAGGCAAAAAACATACAGGCATCTGCAAAGATAATAATCGAAAAATTCAATGCAAGGGTTCCCGCCAGAATGGATGAACTTATTACTCTTCCCGGTGTTGCCAGAAAGACAGCTAATATAGTTCTGTCAGAAGCATTCGGGATCAATGAGGGTATTGCAGTTGATACACATGTCAAAAGATTGTCTTACAGATTAGGCCTTTCAAAGAATGAAGACCCTGTAAAGATAGAAAAAGATCTGATGGCGATAACGCCAAAAAAAGAATGGAGCAGGTTGTCGCATCTTCTCATCTTCCATGGAAGAAAGGTCTGTCAGGCAAAAAAGCCTGACCATAAGAACTGCGTTCTCGATAACATCTGTCCTTCAAGGAACATATAAACAGAAAAAGGGAGACTATGTCAAACCATAGTCTCCCTTTTTCTGCACACTTTAATCTGTCAGTGCTCGACATACCATATCACTCTATAGTGACCTTCTTTTCTTTCTTTTTGGCCTCTTCAGTTTTAGGTACCCTTACTTCAAGCACCCCATCTTTAAAGCTTGCCTTTGCCTTGTCGGTCTGCACCTCAGAGGGCATGCGAAGGGTCCTAGAAAAAGAACCATATGAACGCTCAAACCTGAAATAATTCTTTTTCTCGACCTTCTCCTCCTGTTTCTTTTCCCCTGAAATAACGACAGTATTATCAGTAAGATTCACATCTATATCCTCTTTCTTCATTCCCGGAAGTTCTGCCTTTACTACCACCTCATCTCCTTCTTCAAAGACATCCACTGTTGGTGAGAGCTCCTCTGTTACGGGCATCCTTAGCCTTGGCCACCACGACGGTTCCATAAGTGAGAACGGCCTTCTGAATAGATCCTCAAACCTTCTCTCCATCTCCTCAAACGGAGAAGGCAGCCTTGAAGATTCCTTTTTTATGATCTCTTTTGATTCTTTCACAGCCATGACACACCTCCTGCAGATTGTTGATAAAAAATGTGTTCCCGTTCCTAATTAGGATAATATCAAAAAAAACAACCAAGTCAACTCTGTGTAGGACTAACACCTACATTCAGTAACTTGGCGGATCTTAGTTTTTGTTGTGTCTGAGAAAAACATCCGGACAAACTGGTTAAATTCATGGATTTCTCAGATGCGGAAAAAAATTATCTTGAATGTATAAGGTCCAATCTTTCCAGCTGAAACATCGGGGCAGCAAACCGCAGTTTATGCATCTATCATAAACTCTGGATTTCAAGATATTTTTGGCCGTGCCTGAGAAAGACATATCTGACAAACTGCTTAACTTATGAATTTCTCGGATGCGGGGAAGAAAATACTTGAATGTATAAGATCTAAAATTACAGACAATGACACAGTGTTAGTAATTCGGAGATTATAAATCCCTGACAACTTGAGGATTTCAAGAATTTTATTCGACGTATCTGAGAAAGAAACAACTGGTTTATGAATAACATGTCTTAAGTTTTTGAGTTGATCTCGTCGAGTTTGGCAGGCAATTCCCTCATATCATCAATGATATGATCAGCATCTTTCAATATCTCGATCTTCTTGTAGCCATAAGACACAGCAATGGCTTTAATTCCGGCGGCCTTTCCAGCCTCGATATCAAAATTGCTGTCGCCTACAATTAAAGTTTCATCTGGACTACACGATAAAATTTCCATAACCTTCAGCAATGGTTTTGGAGAAGGTTTCTTCTCGCCAGCACTGTCACTTCCCAGAATTGAATCAAAATATACTGCAAGATCCAGATCCTCGAGCAGTCTTTTTGAGAGAAACTCGCGCTTATTCGAGATCACGGCCTTTTTATATCCTGATAGTCCTTCCAGCGTTTCCCTGACTCCTGGATAAGCCTTGGTATGATCCGTCAGATGTGCTGAGTAATGATCAATAAATCTCTTCAGAACTTTCGGCAATATATCCTTTCTATCTTCGCCAAGCAGTCTCTCTACCAGTTTTGTAAGCCCCTCACCAATAAGACTGATAGTCTTTTCTACTGTTAATTTCTGAAGATCATATGGCTCTATCGCATAATTAAGTGCGTTATTGATATCAATACTTGAATCAACGAGCGTGCCGTCAAGATCAAAAATTATAAGT
>MHDW01000113.1:2357-5233 GCA_001803645.1 Nitrospirae bacterium GWC2_42_7
GCTGATGGATTATAACATCAATCAAGGAACACAATCTAAGGAAGGCAGAAATGATAAAATACTTATGCTAGAAACTCATCTGCTATCATATCCATATTTACCCCAGTAGGCAGGTATCCATGACAACCCGTATCTTCTCTCCCCAAAACCAAGAAGCGGATTTTGTCTCTCATGTCACTGTAAGCAGTCAAATGCTTATGCTCCTTACTTTAACCCAACAATGAGTTATCATGGATTTACCTGCCAACCCAGCCCAATTCATATAAATTTTCTGTTGCTAACATTTTTAAAACTGGCCTTTTGTCTGAATTTGACTCATGGGAATGCCAAAAGACTGAACTTTCCTTGCCATGTCCAATATTTCAAATGGTTTATGAACACAACAAGCAGCACCTCTTCTTAGAGCTTCTGCCAAAGCATCCGGGCTGCCATTGCCTGTCATAAGCATAACTTTTGTATCAGGACTAAAGGTTTTTACATGGCTTATAATCTCAAATCCCTCTGTGCTGTCCTTTCCGCTTAATCTAAGGTCTGTTATAACAAGATCAAATTTATGTCTCGAACATGCCTCTTTAGCTTCTTTTAAATTTCCGCATGTAATTATCTCATTGCCATCCCCGGTCAAAATCTGGGCCATAAGATCCTGAATCATGATTTCGTCATCAACGATCAATATCTTCTTCAATTCTTTTTCTGTTTTATCTCTATTGCTCTTTATGGACATAACATCCCGAAGCAACAAAGTTTTTTTTGGGTTATCCTTCTCATCATAAGGCACAGGTAAACTGCATCCATAAATAAGCTGTTTGGGCTTGATCTCACCATTGCGCACACAGGCTTCTATCCTCTCGTAAAAGTCTGTCATACCCTGGCGACAATAAGGCGATATATCAGCATAGAGGTTCCATTCCCTTTCTGCGGAAAGCCGGAGCATTTCGAGAAGCTCTTCAAAAAGAATCGTTTCTTCCTGAATAACAGGCTCAGCATTGCATAACATGGGATAATTGGCGATCACAACACTTAATCCTACATCAAGGGCAGTACCAAGCTTTTTGGGCTTTTTGTATATTTCTGTATTTTCATTAGTATTGCCGAGTCTGTTATCAGACCCCATATAACATATAAAAGGAATGCCCTCGGTCGCAAGGCATACATAAAAAGGTATACACCTTTCATCCTCAAGGTCGATCTTCTGAATTGAAGGTATCCAGGTAAAGAATGAGGCTCCAGCATTCAGGCATCTTCTGGTCTCTGTAAGCATCTCTCTATGTCCCCTGTAAGGATGAACTGAAGCACCGAAGATAATTTTCCTGTTCACACCTTTTAACTTCATTACATGATCATTTGATACCATGAAATCTGACTCATTATCTATACATCTGCCATTTCTGTAAACACCATCTATCGCCATCATTACAGTCTGACGGCCATTATCTGTGGTTTCACCAGTCCCGCAAAAAATCTCTTTGATCTTTCGATCACTATCACTATTTAACAAGAACATATTTCTCATTGTCATATATTTGTTATCTCATAATATGCAATGATGATGCCAACGGACAAAAATGGATAAGGCCTTATTTTTAAACGTTTTTTAAGAGGTAGGACAAAAAAAGACTATTAAAACTTTTCACAGACTATTAAAACTTTTTATAATATTTTAATATTATATTCTTTTATCTTGGAAAGAAGGCTAGGATAGCTCATATCGAGCAGTTCAGCAGCCTTTGATTTATTCCCGCCGGTCCTCTTCAAAGTCTCACGTATCATATTGCTCTCGAGGTCTTTCATAGCATCCCTCATAGATATGACCGGCCTGGCACTACCACTGTTTTGTCTATCAAGCAAAGATGCAATTAATTCCATCTCTATTACATCATTTTCAGACAAAAGCAGAGCTCTCCGCATCAGATTCTTCAGCTCCCTTAGGTTGCCGGGCCAGTGATAAGTCTTCATCAGAGACAGCGCCTCATCAGATATCTGTTTTATCTGTCTGTTCATTTCTGAGCCTGCGTCAAAGACAAATTTATTCGCAAAAAACAGAATATCTTCGATCCGATCCCTCAAAGGAGGCAGGGTTATTACAAATTCACTCAAGCGGAAATATAAGTCTTCCCTGAACAGCTTTTTCTGAACATGCTTCATTATATTGTTATTTGTCGCTGATATTATGCGCACATCAATGTCTACAGGGCTTGTACTGCCGAGAGGATATACCAGTTTCTTCTCTATAAAGCTCAGGAGTTTTCCCTGTACATGCAGAGACATGTTCTCCAGTTCATCTATAAATATTGTGCCTGTGTGAGCTGTCTGCAGATAGCCTGTCTTGTCCTTTTCAGCTCCTGTAAATGCGCCTTTCTTGTATCCGAACAATTCACTCTCAACAAGCTGGTCCGGGATCAGACCGATATCAACACAGACAAAAGGCCTGCCTGCCCTTCTGCTCATGTTATGTATAGTGCTTGCAACCACTGATTTCCCTGTGCCTGTCTCCCCCTGGATAATGATCGATAGGTCTGTCTGAGCAACCTGTCCTATCTGTTTTATGACAGGCTTTATTGCATCGCTTATCCCGAATAAACTCTCAAGAGATGATTCAAGCGAAGCATTAGCTTTTTCGACTTCCACCTCGAGTGACCTCTTTTCAAGAGCCCTTCTTACTGTGACAATAAGCTTTTCGAACTCAGGGGGCTTGATCATAAAATCATAGGCCCCGCATTTTATCGCCATGATGGCAGTCGGAATATCTCCATGGGCTGTCAGGATAATAACAGGGACGCTCTCATCAAACTTCCTCAGCTGCTGCATTGTTTCTATCCCGTCCATATGCGGCATCTTCATATCAAGAAGCACCACATCAGGAAGATCTGCTCTAA
>MHDW01000114.1:0-3272 GCA_001803645.1 Nitrospirae bacterium GWC2_42_7
TATTGCCTCTGGAAATTACACTTGTTTTCGCTTATAATTGACCTAATCTCAAACCTTAAATTAATAAAACAAACTGCAACACAACGGAGGTTTAAATGCCGAAGACGCTGAGTCCTGACGAGCTTTATAGTGTATGTGATCCAAATATCTTCAAATTCAAGACAACAGATGAGCTCCCGGAAACAATAGAGACAATTGGACAAGAGAGGGCTTTAACAGCTATTGATTTCGGATTAAACCTCGACAGTAAAGGCTTCAATATTTTCATGCTCGGTGAAAACGGCACAGGAAAGCTGACCACAATAAAATCCATCCTGGCACAAAAAGCCGCTTCTGAGCCTGTTCCAACAGACTGGTGTTATGTATATAATTTTAAAGACCCTGATATACCCCTTGCCATATCTCTTCCGCCCGGCATGTCCTCTGATTTCCATAAAGACATGGAAGAACTTATAAGGATCCTGAAGGTCGAGATCCCCAAGATATTCGAATCTAAAGAATACGAAAAACAGAAGAACAAGATCATAGAAGAATTCCAGAAAAAGCAGAAAGAGATGTTCTCAGCTCTCGAAGAAGAGGCACAGGGCAAGGGTTTTTCTATCAGAAAAACCGTCAGCGGGTTGTTAATTGTCCCGGTGAAAAAAAGCGGCGAACCTCTGACAGAAGAAGAATATGATGCCCTAGAGGAAAAGATGAAAGGCAAGATCGATGAGATAGGCAGGTCACTGCAGGAAAGACTCAACGACATTGTGAGAGAAGTCAGGGAGGGAGAGAAGAACGTAAAAGACCTCCTCTCAAAACTCGAAAGAGATGCAGCCCTTTCAGCAGTGGGGCATTTCATGGATGAAATGAAAAACAAGTATAAGGAATATGAAAGGATCGTATCTTATCTTTCTGATGCAACAGAGGACATACTTGAGCATCTCGATGATTTCAAAGGACAGGATGAACAGGCTCCGGCGCTTCCGTTCATGAAAATGCAGAAAGCAGAACCTACATTCACAAGATATACCGTCAATGTGCTTGTAAACAATCAAGATACCAAGGGCGCACCGTGTATATTCGAGAGCAACCCGACATACTTTAATTTATTCGGAAGGTTAGAGCATAAATTTCAGTACGGCGTGGCAACAACAGATTTTTCGATGATAAAATCAGGCTCCCTGCATAAAGCCAACGGCGGCTATCTCGTGATCAACGCCCTTGACCTCTTAAAGAACATGTTCTCCTACGATGCATTGAAACGGGCGATAAGAAACAGGGAAATAAAGATAGAAGACATATGGGAACAATACAGGCTTATATCAACAACCACTCTGAGGCCTGAGGCACTACCATTAAGTGTCAAGGTGATACTTATAGGCAATCCCTATCTTTATTATATGCTTTACAGCCTTGATGAGGAATACAGGGAATTATTCAAGGTAAAAGCGGACTTTGACAGCCGCATGGAAAAAAATAATGAGACCATCCAGAAATATGCAGATTTTGTGGCGAGCAGATGCAAACAGGGGAAATGTCTCCCGTTTGACAATACAGGCGTCTCAAAGATAGTTGAATATGGTTCAAGGCTCGCAGGTCATCAGAATAAATTATCCTCAAAATTCAGCGAGATCGCGGATGTCATCATAGAAGCAAACTATTGGGCACAAAAAGCAGGAAGTACAATAGTTAAGAACGAGCATGTGGAAAGAGCGCTTAATGAAAAAGTATTCAGGGCCAACAAAATAGAGGAACGTTTGCAGGAGATGGTTATAGAAGGAACATTAATAATCAATACAGAAGGAGAGATGATAGGACAGATAAACGGCCTTGCTATTCTTGATATGGGCGATTATATGTTCGGAAAACCCTCAAGGATCACAGCAAAGACCTATGCAGGCAAGGCAGGCATAATAAACATAGAGCGCGAGACAAAGATGAGCGGTAAAATACATGAAAAGGCGATCCTTATAATCACTCACTACATAGGAAGCATCTATGCCGTGAAAAAACCTATCAGTTTTTCAGCATCAATAACATTCGAACAATTATACGATATGGTGGAAGGCGACAGTGCATCATGCGCTGAACTTTATGTGCTGCTGAGCAGTCTGGCACGTGTGCCTCTGAAGCAGAACTTGGCTATAACAGGCTCTATGGACCAGAACGGCGATGTCCAGCCCATTGGCGGTGCAAACGAAAAAATAGAGGGATTCTTTGACCTATGCAAGATCCGCGGTCTGGACGGAACACACGGTGTTGTTATTCCGAAAAAGAACATTAATCATCTGATGCTCAAAAAAGAAGTTGTGGACGCAGTCAGGGAAGGTAAATTCAGTATCCATGCTATTGAACGTGTGGAAGAAGGCATCGAAATATTCACAGGCATACCTGCAGGACAGATAAATGAAGATGGAACATATCCTGAAGGCACAATAAATTACCTTGTAATAAAACGTTTTGAAGAGATAACCCGTTCACTCAAGGACAAAAAAGGCGAAAAAAACAAAGAAGAAGAAAATGATAAATGAGGCATCTGATATGGTTATTACAATTTCTTCTTATCGTCCTGTTATCTTTTCCGCTCGCAATTCTTCCTTATAAGCTTGCGCTGAGAACAGGCAGTCTTCTCGGCTCTCTGCTTTTTCTAATATGGAAAAGCAGACGCCGGATAGCCATAGATAATTTAAAGGCTGCTGTTTCGAAAGGCGCTGTAATAATTAATTCAGACCCTGAGCATGTCATCAGGCAAAATTTCAGAAATCTGGGAAAATCGTTCATCGAGATATTAAAGATATACTACGGACTCGGCAATCGCATATTCAGTAATATTGAGATAAAAGGCGCTGAGAACATCAGACGTGCATATGAAAAGGGAAAAGGAATTCTATTTATAACAGGACACTGCGGAAACTGGGAGCTGATGGCTCTTTGCATCGGTAAAAATGTTCTACATGTGAGCAATATTGCAAGAAAAATAAACAACCCATATCTCAACTACGCAGCAGAACAGGCAAGGCAGAAATCCGGCAACAAGATCATTTATAAACAGGGGGCTTTAAAGAAAATACTTTCTTTGCTGAGAAATAATGGGGCCATCGGCATCCTGATGGACCAGAGCGTAATAAGCTCAGAAGGCATAATAGCAGATTTTTTGGGCAGCAAGGCTTACACAATGAAAATGCCGGCGATGATAGCCAGAAAAACAGGCTCTCCTGTTATTCCTGCTTTTATCAGGAGAGCTGAGAATGGTCATATTATCGAGATAGGCCGGGAAATTGATCTCGATG
>MHDW01000114.1:3283-4745 GCA_001803645.1 Nitrospirae bacterium GWC2_42_7
TACAGTGAAGTTCTCGGGTTTCATTGAGGATTACATCAGGCAAAACCCCTATGAATGGCTCTGGATCCACCGCAAGTGGAAAAAGAGAAAAGATTAATGGTGCGAGATAAGTAAAATCCCGGAATACGGACACCCTGTTCAGGAAGTTTTAAAAACTGCTCGCGAAGCTGTAAAATAAACCTTCATGATCAGTCCAAACTCTCTTAAACTTCTTGAATTCAACAAGCTGCTAAAGACTATTTCGGAACTTACAAACAGCGAGACATCAGCAAAGTCAGTCCTTGAGATAAGACCCCTCTTTGACAGACAGGAGATCGAAACCAGACTCGGCCGTATCGGTGAGCTGAGAAGAATGTCTCAGGAAGGCGGGCCTCTCAAACTTTCCTTTTTCCCTGACATATCCGGTCTGCTTGTCAAAGTAAAGCCCGAAGGGGCGGTGCTTGACGCTATTGAGCTTTCAGGGTTTGTGTCCGTCCTCTCCATAATATCCGTCCTCGTAGAGCAATTTTCGGAAAGATCGAACGCCCCCCTGCTTATGGAGCTCGCAGACAGGCTTACCGGTTTCCCGGAAATCCTCAGCCTCCTTAAGAGATCTGTTGACATTGAAGGCAATATACTCGATACAGCATCTTCATTGCTGACAGAGCTGAGGGGCCGCGTAAGACGGCATGAGTCAAAGATAAGGAAAAGACTGGAAGAGATGGTCAGAGACGAAAACATTGCGGTCTTCCTTCATGACGATTTCATAACTACGAGGTCCGGCAGATGGGTCATTCCGGTCAGAATGGACTCTAAAGGGCAGATACAGGGGGTTGTTCATGATGTTTCAAGGTCCGGAGAAACAGCATTTGTGGAACCCCTCGCCATAATCGGTATGGCCAATGAACTCGAAAATATGAAGGCTGAACAGAAGGCAGAAGAAATAAGGATACTCAGGAACATCTCTTCGGAAATAAGATCTGTTGCAGAAGAAATCGAAGTCCAGTACGGTATAGTAGTAGAACTTGACGTCCTGAACTCCATTGGGCGTTTTGCAGACCGGTTAAATATGCAGATCGCCCTCATAAACGAATCCGGGACCATCAACCTCTCCAGGGCATGCCACCCGCTTCTGATGCTTGCATTCGCAAAAACAGGCGATGCCCGGCATGTAGTCCCTCTTGATGTCCTGCTTGGGAAAGACAACACTGTCATGGTGATCACCGGTTCAAACGCAGGAGGCAAGACAATAGCCATCAAAACAATAGGTCTACTTCTGAGCATGGCGCTCTCAGGCATGCCTGTGCCTGCTGACTCCTCATCATCATTTCCTCTCGTTCACAACCTGCTCATCGATATAGGGGATGAACAGTCGATAGAGAACAGCCTTTCGACTTTTTCAGCCCACGTCTCCAATATATCAGGCATACTTAAAAGCGCTGACAAAAGATCGCTTGTACTGATCGACGAACTCGGAACAGGC
>MHDW01000114.1:4783-7071 GCA_001803645.1 Nitrospirae bacterium GWC2_42_7
TCTTAAGGAAATTAAGGCGAGCGGCGCGCTCGTATTCGCCACAACACACCTGACGGACATAAAAGGATTTGTCCACAGGACCGAAGGCATGATCAATGCGTCAATGGAGTTCGACCATAATACTCTTACACCCCTTTACCGCCTCAGGACAGGCGAACCGGGACAGTCCCACGCCCTTGAAATAGCCGGAAAATACGGCCTGCCGGCAAGTATTATCGATTCGGCAAAGTCCATGCTCGGCGGGATAACAGTGGAGTTCGACAACCTTATAGCCGACCTCAACAGAAAAAGGGCCGCATATGAAAAGACGCTGGATGAGGTCCGGCATAAGAAGGCCGATATAGAGGAAAAGACCCGGCAAATAGACCAAAAACTGGCCGACGCTGAAACAAACAGGAAATCCATACTTGCAGGGGCTTACAAAGAAGCAGGGGATGTCATAGCAGATGTAAAAAAGCAGATGTATGAGCTGATCGAGGAGGTCAAAAGAGAAGGCAAAGAAAAGGCGCGTGGAGCGATTAAACGTACTGCCGCTGCTCAGGATAAATTAGGCCGGGAACTAAAAAGGCTGGAACTCGAAGGAGAAAACCATTTAAGGACCGACCAGATCGCTGAGGGCGATACGATCTATGTTCATTCTCTGGGTTACGATGCGTGCATTACCGGGATAGATATTAAACATGATCGTGTTAAGGTATCAGCCAGGGACAAAGAAGTCGAAGTCCCGGTCACTGATATCAGTCCAAAGAAAGGCAGGCAGCCTGATGCTGCAAGAAAGACCAAAGGCAGCGACAATCCGGATGCGCCCGTTGTTTCGCGTATAAACCTCATCGGCCTGAGAGTGGAAGAGGCGCTTTCAAGGGTTGAGCCTTTTCTGAATCATGCATCTCTTGCAGGGCTAAGTGAGACCGTTATCATCCATGGCATAGGAAAAGGGCTGTTGTCGAAATCAATACGAGAACACCTGATCGGCCATCCGCTTGTTAAACACTTCAGAAGCGGCGACCCTTCAGAGGGCGGCGGAGGTGTGACAATTGTGACAATGGGATAAATGATGTGATAACGGACAAGGGTACCTGTTGAAAATGGTGCGAGAGAGGGGAGTTGTTCGGTTATGGATTTAAAAGGAAAGTAATAATCTGTTATACTGCTCTATGTTTTTGGGATTTCTAACTACAACTTGCAATAAATTAACTTATAAGTTAATATGATAATAGTTGGACGATTAATACAAGGTGAAAAGGCAAGCTTATTTGTCTCAGACGAAGTTTTTGAATTCATTATGAGCTATGAATATACAGACAAAAACAATGTTCAAGCTAACAAAGCCATGAAAAAACTTAAATACTTTGCTGATGGTGGTTTTGTAGTTGATAGAGGAAACATAAGATCCGAAGGAGATGAAGTTTTCAGGATAGAAATTGAGAATACAGGAAGGATTATCGGCTTCTTCGATAAAAAAGACTTTATCGGGATTTCATCATATGAGAAGAAAAGCAAGAAACTGAATAGGATGCAAAGAACTGTACTCAAAAAAGTTAAAAAGATATATGTTGATCACGATTGGATTAAATCTATTAGCAAATAGGGAATAAACATGAAATTTGAAGAATACGCCACAAGAATTCTGCAATCAACAGAAGAATCATATGTTGGTCTTGAATTGGACTTACGATTTGACATGATAGAATTTTTAAGGAATAAGTTATCAGGAGAAGGCTGGACGCAAGCTATATTGGCTAAGAAGTTAAAAATGAAGCCAAGCCAATTGAATAGAATTTTAAAGGCTGAGAGTAATTTTACTTGCGAAACTATTGCTAGAATATATCATGTTTTTGGCTGTCGACCAACCATAAAAGAAAAACATAAAATTCCTGATGCGGTTAGTGAACCCATAAGATACACAAAACAAGCTGTTCTTAGCGAACCATCTAGATATATGGTTATTTAATGATAAAGAAGGAGAACGACCAGAGATGAAAAAAATTAAATCAAAGAAAGCCATACAAACACAAGAACGAAAGATAACAGGTGCTCAAATTGTTCCTCCGGTTGATGGACTTCCCGTTAATCCGAATATCCCGACTCATCATGCTGATATAGCAAATATGCTGATTACACAAGAAGGCTTGGCATTAATAAGATTTTTTTCTCGTACTCCCGGCATGAATGTAGAAGAATGCAGGGTTTCTTTTTCTCATGTGCTTGCGAAAAAAATAGTAGACTTAATTTGTCTTAATCTTAACTATTACCCTGTGAACCCAACATCACAAACTGGAAATAAAAAA
>MHDW01000114.1:7079-8606 GCA_001803645.1 Nitrospirae bacterium GWC2_42_7
AACCCTATCAGTCTGAATAGAAAAGATTTCCTGACCTAAGAAGAACGGCAGTTAGAAACATGATCCGGGCCGGTATCCCCGAAGTAGTAGCAATGAGAATATCAGGCCATAAGACAAGGGCTGTATTTGACAGGTATAACATAGTCAATGAGTCATACCTTAGAAATGCTTCTGAGAAAGTCACAAACCTTCACCATGAGGCACAGGAAAGACTTGAGAGAGTAGCCCACGAGCACAATAATGGGCACAATGTATAAAATGGAGAAATTGACACATGCGCCGGAAAACTCGTAACCCATTGATTTTAAAATGGTGCGAGAGAAGGGAGTTGAACCCTCAAGAGTTTCCTCACTGGATCCTAAGTCCAGCGCGTCTGCCAGTTCCGCCACTCTCGCGTAATTGATTTTAAAGAATTCATGCGCATGCGGTCAAACACTCGTATCTTGATTCAGAATAAATGTAGCAGAATACATCCGAATAGTCGTTTTTTTTGCCTTCAAGGTTCTTACGCAGAAAAATTACACTACCTTTAAATATGTGATTGAGATTACAGAGAGCAATCAGGTAAACTTTATGCAGGAGGTGATTAGAATGAAGGCAGTTAAAAAACTCTTGGAAGTTGAAGACAACAAAAGTATAACTATCAAATCATTGCCGTTCAAGCCGGGAAGCAAGGTTGAGGTTATCGTCTTTCCATCAGAAAGCAAACAGGACATTTTTAGCTTTATGGACAAAACAACAAGAAGGAAAGGCATAAAGCCCATGAGCTTAAAAGAAATTGAGAAGGTGGTGCATGGAATCAGAGGAGTCCATTGAAGCAAAATATTGTCCTCGATACAAATATTCTTATATCAGGATATTTGTGGGGCGGTAAACCTCGTCAGGCAATAAAGCTTATTAAAGCAGGTGATTTTGTTCTCTTGCATTGCCGGGCCTCAGTAGATGAAATGGTCAGGGTTTTATCATCAAAGTTTGGATTGAGTGCTGCCGAGATATACAGACTTGTTCTGGATATCAGAAGCATGGGGAAACAAATTAATATATCTTCAGAGGATCATCCCATAAAAGAAGACTCCTCAGATAATCTGTTCATAAATCTTGCAATTGATGGCAATGCCAAGACTATTGTAAGCGGAGATTCGCATTTGTTAAGGCTTAAAGCATATAAAGGAATTGAGATTATTTCTATTTCAGAATTTTTAGAATACTACGCTTAAAACTACTGTAGTAAAAATGTAGCCGAAAATATCCGAATGCACAGAAATTAGGCAATTCTACGTAAATCACAGAATATCTATTTATCTTTCAAACCTACTAAGTTAACTAATTAGAGTCTGTGTATAAACTCAGTTCTTTGTCCGTCATTCCCGAAGTTCTTAATCGGGAATCCAGTGTTTTCAAGAGGTTCTGGATCCCCGGGTCAAGCCTGCCTACCGGCAGGCAGGCCCGAGGATGACAAATCTTAATTTTTACACAGACACTAATTATCCAGACCAGAAGCCCTTTTACGAAAATGGCACTGGAAGC
>MHDW01000115.1 GCA_001803645.1 Nitrospirae bacterium GWC2_42_7
AATTGATAATGTAAAATTCGATACAACCTGGCTGGATTTTTCTGGATGAATTTTTCAAAGATGTTATACTTTAACTTGAAAAATGAATGATATTAAAAGAATAAAACATCTGATAATCTTGCTGTCGATCCTTGCCGGCCTGATCTTTTGGATACTTGACGCTCTGATAGACAGGCTGATGTTCTATGATAAGCCATTTTTAGAGATCCTGTCAGGCAATGCTAACGAGATGGCCTTCCGTCTGCTCACATGTCTGTTTTTTCTAGGATTCGGTTTGTTTGCGGCAAGGACCTTCTGCAAACAGAAAAAACTGGAGATAGAATTAAGAGATGAAATAACGCAGTACAAAATTACAGAAGATGCATTGCGGTCCAGTGAGGATAAATACCGTTCTTTAGTAGAATCAACGAATGATTCGATATATCTTGTGGACAAAGATTTGAGATATCTTTATATAAACAAAAATCATATAACACGGATGGGGTTTAAAGGTGAGGAATATTTAGGCCGCTCATACAACGAGTTTCATCTGCCTGAAGAGATAAAATGGTTTACGAAGAACGTCAATGAGATATTCTCAACAGGCCACTCAGTCCAGTTCGAACATAAGAGCTTCAGGGACGGCAGATATTTTTTCCAGACCTTAAGTCCTGTCAAAGACTCTGATGGGAAGATAATGGCTGTAACAGTCATTTCCAAGGATATCAATGACCTGAAGGAAATGGAGCATAAGCTCCATGCCCTGTCAAACACAGATGAGCTTACAGGCCTGCTGAACCGTAGAGGCTTTTTTTCTATGTCTGGTCAGCCTTTAAAATTAGCGAACCGCAAGAAGACAGGTGTGTTTTTGCTTTTTGTTGATCTGGACGGTCTCAAGAGCATCAATGATAACTTCGGCCATACAGCGGGTGATTCGGCATTGATCGAGATATCTCTCCTTCTGAAGAAAAGCTTCAGGGACTCTGATGTCATTGCACGCATCGGCGGAGACGAGTTTGTTGTATTTCCTGTTGAAACAGCGAAAGAAAACATCAGCACTATTATTGACAGGTTTCAGGAGAGAATAGACAGGCATAATGAAAAAACAACGCTAGCATACAAGTTGTCAGCAAGTGTCGGCGTTGCCTATTATGATCCTGAAAAACCTTCTTCTCTTGATGAGCTTCTTCTGCAGGCTGACAGCAATATGTATGAGCAGAAAAGTCATGACCTTAAATTTTAGCTAAACTCAACTATCGGGTCTGAATCCCCAGCTTGTTCAGCAGAAAATCTCTTTAAATGATCAGGTCTTTGGATGGAGACCCATAATAATGCAGACAAGTCCGGAATATTCTGATAACATATTATTATATTTGAATTTTATCCTCTAAATTGTTAAAGTGATACTATAACTATGACAGCCATGTTTTTCAGAAGAAATGAGATAAAGCGCAGGAAGCATATTCTCAAGGGTATATACGAAGAAAACCTGAAGATCTTAGGAAAAGGCCATGCCGGCATATCCAAACCAAAGCCTTTTTTTCTCAGGAAGAAGTTCATCGTTTTATACATGGCCGTAATTGCGGTATTGCTCCAGGGAATATTTTCTGATAACACTTTGTTCTCTGAAAAAGAACTGTCAGCAAGTACTGTTTCGAAAAAAGTTTCTCCTATGCCTGCTGAAAATTCTGATGGTCCCCTGTTGGTCTCTTCTGATTATAAGGCTTTACTAAACAGCCGTGATGTCTCATTGAGCCATATGTTCGGACTTGGGGTGCGGACTATAATGATAGACCCGGGACATGGCGGGAATGATTCAGGGACTATCGGGAAAATGGGCACGATGGAAAAAGATATAACACTCGATATCGCAAAGAGACTGAAAGCACGCCTGCTGAGAACAGGACGTTACCGCGTTTTTATGACAAGAGAAGATGATGTTGCTGTTCCTCTGAACAAAAGAGTTGAGCTGGCAAAGGCAGCAAAGGCAGACATGTTCATCTCCGTGCATCTTAATTATCTTCCTTCCAAGCCTATTAATACTATCGAGACATATTATTTCGGCCCAACCACTGATGATAAAACCCGAAAACTTGCTGAGCAGGAAAATGCAGGGTCAGAATACGGGCTGAGCGATTTCAAGGAAATGATAGAGAAACTCGGCGATACCATGAAACTTCAGGAATCCAGAGAGCTTGCAACTTCTATCCAGAAAAGCCTTTTTATAAACAGCAGGAAGCATAATGGTAATGTTTATGACTTTGGAGTAAAAAGGGCGCCCTTTGTTGTTCTGCTCGGAGTTGACGTGCCGGCTGTTCTCGCAGAGGTGTCATGTCTGAGCAACAGTCAGGAAGAGAAAGAACTCAGCAGGGAGAGCCACAGGGAGAACATAGCGCGCTATCTTGAGGCCGGCACAATTGATTATCTAAATAAAGGAGATCTAACCCATGAAGCAAAAAGACGAACAGAAGCAGGACATTAATTTATTTGTTGGTATTGATCTTGGTACATCGAGGAGTTCTATCTCTGCAGGAAATGCTAAAAGGGAATGGATAGAGAGTTATGTTGGCTGGCCCAAAGACTTTATAGCACAGCAGGTTGTCGGCAAGCCGGTACTCTTTGGTGCAGAGGCTTTGCAAAACAGGATGTCACTTGACCTTTGCAGGCCGCTTGAGAGAGGGATAATAAAGGCAGGCATAGAAAAGAGCGAAGAAGCTGTCAGGGAGATCATCAAACATCTTATCGGGCTTGTAGAGCCAAGGCCCGGACAGAAGATAAATGCTGTTGTCGGAGTACCTGCAGACAGCCTGAAAGTGAACAAGCTCGCGATAAGATCGGCAGTTTCTGACAACGTGAATTCATTGATGGTTGTATCAGAACCCTTTGCCGTGGCATATGGCATGAACCTGCTTAATAATGCGCTTGTCATAGATATCGGCGCAGGCACGACCGATTTCTGCATTATGCACGGGACCATACCTGCTGAGGAAGATCAGAAGACGATATTGACCGCAGGTGATTATATTGATGAACAGTTATTCAGTTATCTCAGCGAGAAATATCCCAACTCCAAATTCAATAAGAACATGGTGCGGCTGTTTAAGGAACAGTACAGCTTTGTCAGGGATGTGCCTGAAGATATCCGGGTGGAGATACCTGTTGACGGCAAGCCTGTTATGCATGACATAAAGAACGAGGTAAGACGCGCATGTGAGAGCATCCTCCCTGCGTTTGTGGAGACAACCACAGAGATGATAGCGCGTTTCGACCCTGAGTTTCAGGTCAGGATCAAGAACAACATTGTGCTGGCCGGTGGCGGAAGCCTTATCAGGGGAATAGCTGAATACCTGCAGGATGCTCTGAAGGAATACGGCCCCTGCAATGTAACCTGCGTTTCAGACCCGCTGTTCGCAGGGTCTGACGGTGCCCTGATGCTTGCAAAGGACATGCCTGAAAAATACTGGGAACAGCTCTGAGTTATTTCATTAAAGTATATAGGAGACGAAAGAGAGAGCCATGACAGAAAACACGATACTCGTAGTTGACGCTGATCAGGAGACTGAAGATAAGATCGTATCAACTCTTGAAGCAGAAGGCTATCTTGTCTTTACTGCGTCAGGCAAGAATGTCAACGCAGGAATGGCAAAAAAATTAAGCTTTTCCCTTATCTATCTCAAGCCTACGTCGAGTACCATCGAAGGGTTTGAGACATGCAGGGCAATTCATAAGATAGAAAAGTTCAAGGACGTTCCGATCATCCTGCTTGCTACGCTCAATGGGCGAGTAGATCCGCGTTATACAACATATTACGGTATTGTTGATTATCTGAAAATGCCGCTTAATACTGATGAACTCATAGAGAGGACCAGAAAGATCTTCAGCAGCAGTTCCGAAGATCTTCAGCAGCCGAAAGAAAGTGTTGCTGTTGTTGAGCAAGGGGATGTGGTTGTGGAGGAACCGGCCGGGTTCCAGGAAGAATATGACTTTGATACAGAGGTTCAGAAAATATCCGGGACAGAGCAGACTGCAGAAGACATCGTGATCGATCAAGAAGAAGATGTTATTACAGATGAGGCGACTGAGATTCAGGAGGAGCCTGCTGCTGTTTATGAAGTGGATGATATTCCGGAGGAACCTGCTGCCCCTGATGAAGCCGAGGATGTCAGGCAGGCCGAAGAGGATTTTAGTTACAGCATAGAACAAGAGAAACAACAAGAGAAACAAAAGGAGAGCAGAAGCTATATGAATACAAAAGAAAAACCTAAAAGCTCCATCATAAGCATCTTGCTTTTCGCCGGCATTGCAGTGATAGCAATAGTGGCCGGGTTCTTTGCCTATCGTATGTATTTCTCCTCCCCGGCTATCGAAAAACCTGCAGCAGTTGAAGCTCCGTCAGTTCAGCCGCAGGAGACTGTTCCTTCTCCTTCAGAGGATTCGCAAAAACCGGAACAGGTAGTTGAGGAACCTGCGCCTGATAAAGTGGTTGCAGAGCCGGTGTCTGCTGAAACAGTCAAAGAAGTGCCGGTAACAGTTCAGAAAATAGAACCTAAAGGAAAACCGGTGCATTCCGTACAACTCGGAGCATTTAAAACAGAAAGCACTGCAGAAGCGCTTGCAAATACATATAAAGGCAGAGGCTATGAAGCCTTTGTGCAGAAGGGAGCAACAAAAGGTAACGAAGTTATTTACAGGGTTTTGATAGGGAAATTTGAAAACAGAAAGGAGGCCTTTCAGTTTGCAAATGAGATCAGAGTTAAAGAGAAAACCGGAACAACCGTATTCTCAGAATAAAAAAATAAAGGGGGTATAGAATGAAAATATTTAAGATTTTACTAATGCTGACACTTTTAGTATTTGCTGCCTGCGCTACTATGGGAGATTCAAAAACAGAGAAGCAAAGGAGCGATGTCCTGTATACCTGTGACTGTGGACCTGAATGCAAGTGTAATTCGATGAGCACAAAACCCGGTAATTGTACATGTGGAAAGCCAATGAAATGGGGACATGTTGTCAAAACAGAGGGGGATGAAGCACTTCTCTGCACCTGTGCTGAGGGATGCAAGTGCGCCATCGACCCAAATGATCCTTCGAAATGCGGCTGCGGCAAGCCTATAAAGAGAGTTAATCTTAAGGGCACAGGGATTCATTTTTGCAATTGCGGAGGCTCATGCATGTGCAATACTGTCTCAGACAAGCCCGGGAAATGCAGATGCGGTATGGATCTGAAAAAAGTTGATTAGCAAATAGATTAAATGAACATGAAAGGCAGGGACTTTAACGTCTCTGCCTTTTTTATCCCAGATTGTCCGTTAGGCAAAGATTTCTAATGGCCGCCATTAGGAGTCAAAAGACATAAGTCATTGAAAAAAAGATAAAATATGT
>MHDW01000116.1:0-2723 GCA_001803645.1 Nitrospirae bacterium GWC2_42_7
CTCGGATGTTTTTCATGGTTCCCCCTCATGCTTTTTAGTATGTCATAGATGGCTTAACCAGACCCGGTTAGCTCTTCTTTTTCCTTTCTACAGGGCCGCTCGGACCTCTCCACTTGCTGAGGATAAAGGTGCTCTGGATAGATGTCTCTCTTTCAAGGCTGAGTTCACAAAAATTCAGTTACCTGCCATGCTACGGAGTCTATTTATTTCGCGATTATTTCATACTTTGGTAATTGTGGCAAGATGTAACATATTGACATACTTACATAATTGTTATTTGGTCAACGGGCCTGGGGTCGTCGAAGGTGTCATAAGTAAGAGGTGGTCAAGCTGTAAAGAAAAACTTGCGCAATATTGTTTTCAGAGGGGGGCGACTTATCTAGGCAGAATCTTATTATTTCGATAAGTATTTGTTCGCCGCCGTAAACAGCGTGGAAATGAGGAGGGTTGTGTTCTCTAAAGTAGATATAAATGAATATTCCGAAAAAAGTGCTTATCTCAGGCATGGGTGAGTTGGGAATGAATTTCAACTCCCGTTATTTCTGTGTATAGGGAATCAGGACAAAGATCGATGCCGCCGGGCCATGCAAGTGTGTGAGTTGCCGGATCGATAAAAACAGCATGGAAATATTTCGGGTCATTAAAGGAAGCAAAAACTCCTTTTCCGGCAATATCAGAAAGATCGATAGTGCCTTCAACACCATCAGAAAATTTTAACCAAACCTTAAAATTCTCAAGAGGTTTAATTTCGATAATTCTATGCATTCTACACCTCCGAAATTACTTGTATTCTACAAGATATTATAGCTTTTGCAAAGATAAAAACATGGCGGACTATCAGACATACAGACTAAAAGGTACTTCCTGAGTTTTAATCGAAAGAATTCCTCGATGCTCGCATCGGGGTTTCCTGAAATCCCTCCACCTTGAGGGGGGAGGTTAGGAGGGGGTGATTGGTTCCTTTTTTCACCCTCCCCTTTATCCCCTCCCCTCAAGGGCGGGGAAATAATTAGATACCTCGCAGATCTGCTGCGGGGTAATTCATTCTCTCAAATCTGTCTTCCGAAAGTCAGATCTCTCTGTTAATCATTTGCATTAACTCCCCTGTCTTTGAGCATCTTGATTACCTGAATCTTCATGCCTTTGTATTTTTCAGTGGCTAGTTCGACAAAACGCTCATAGTGTATTATTGAATCGTCTTCTTTCCCCATCTTAAAGAGCAGGTTGGCCAGATTGTAGTGTGCCTCAGCATTAAACGGGTTCGCATTTAGAGCCAAGGTGAATGAATCTATTGCTTCCTGAGGCTTTCCCATATTCTTATATGTCAATCCAAGGCTGTTGTAAGCCCTCGAATCTTTAGGGTCAATCTCAAGTGCCTTGCGAAGATAAAAAACAGCTTCATCAGTTCTGTTAAGCGCCCGGTATGTATCTCCAAGGTTGAAAAGGGCAAAACGGTTTTTTGGGTTTGACTCTGCCGCAATTTGAAACTCTTTAAGCGCATCCGGCAGCCTGTTGGCCTCAAGATATGCCACACCAAGGTTGTTTCTTGCAAGAGATGAAGAAGGAGAATCAACAACCATCTTCCGGTAAAGAGTTATATCATCCTGCCAGTATTTATTCTGATTCAGGGTTATGACGGATAAGACCAGAATGATGATAAAAGGGACCATTTTTAATTTCGAAGAGATCTTTTCGAGATATATGCCTGATAATATTGAAAGGCCCATGGACGGTATATAAAGATATCTCAGGGACATCATCTGAGGCTTCACTATAACAATAATATTTGCAACAGGCAGGAGAAAAACAAAAAACCAGAGGACTGCAAAGAGCGCTTTTTTGTCTTTATTGTAAAGGAGAAACATCAGTATCCAGACAGCTGTTAAGACAAAAATGGAAGTTATTACCTGTATGTTAAATATAGAGGGTGGAGGCTGAATATCATAAAGGACCTTGACGGGAAATGGCAGGAAAAAACTCTGCAGATATTTTGCATGTATGACAAAAGATGTGAGAATACGGCTGAATAAGGGGGTGTCGTATGTTATTCCGGCTGAAATGACCATCTTTCTTGCGGCAAGATAGAACAGGACGATCAGTAAATATGGCATAAGGATCTTTATCCTTATTTTCCTGCGGACTATCAAAAACTCGTAGGCTATTAATATGAAGGGTAACATAAGAGCATATTCATATGAAAAAACAGCAAACAAAAAGCATATTAAGGAAATAGTCAGGGATACTTTGGATCGTTTTTCGGAAAATCTCATATAGAGGAGAAGAGAAGCAGTTATTAGTATTGCACAGACTATAGAACTCACTCCTGTTGTCCATGCGACATTTTCTGTGTGAACAGGATGTACAGAAAAAATCAGAGATGCAAAAAAGGCTGAGGTGCTTGACCCTGTGATATTAAAACAGAGCAGGTATAAAATGAGCGAAAGAAAAGCATGCAGTATAATACTGGTGATATGATATCCAAGGGGACCATTCCCCCAGAGCTGAAATTCAAGTGTCCAGAAAGTATTTGCTAAAGGCCGGTAATAAGAAGAGGAAGGGTTCCCTGTAATTTTCCATTGGTCTGTTGTAAAAAAGGATGGGATATTTTTGATTGATGTGATAGATGTGTTTGAAACTATAGTCCCTCTGTCATCCCATACAAAACCGTTGTTTATGGAATTTGAATAAACGAGGATGGATATAAGCAGAATAGCTGCTGCTGC
>MHDW01000116.1:2774-8064 GCA_001803645.1 Nitrospirae bacterium GWC2_42_7
ATCAGTTCCGAAAGATATTCCGCGTTTAGAGGATCAAGTCCTCTGAGTATCTGATATTCTTTCAGTGCTGATTTTATGTCTCCTGAATTAACATACAGAAGTCCGAGTGCCGCATGCGCTTCCTCCATCTCGAAATTTGCTTTAACAGCTTTCTTGTGGTTGTTAATGGCTTCATCGTATCTGCCCATCTCGCCATATGCCAAGCCAATGCCATAGTAGGCTTCAGCATATCCGGGATGAAGTTTTACAGCTTGAGAGAATGTGTCGACAGCCTCCTGATATTTTCCCGTAAATATATATACGATCCCCAGGCTGTAAAAAAATACCGGGATATCCTGTTTTAACCTGATCGCCTGCTTATAGGAATCGACGGCATTACCGTACATTCTTGATTTTTCGTATGCATTGCCGAGGAGATAATATGCAAAGGGATTTTCCGGCACGATCTCAATAGACCGCTTGAAAGACCCGACTGCTTTTTCGTATTTTTCATTCTCAAAATATTCTGTCCCATCCTTAAGGTATTCTAGCGCCTTTTCTTCCTTTTCACGTAATGACATACTGGACGGATCTGTAGCGCATGAAGACAGAAGAATAAGGGCGGAAATACCGGTTATGAAAAATAGGAATAAACTTATCTTGCTGTTATTCAGAAAGCGGTGAAAAGACAGAAATAATGTTCTCAATAGCCAACAGGGACCCCGGCTTCATATAATTTCAGCACGATACCCAGCTCGTCAAAAGTCATTAAGGAAGGGATGGTGACTATGTTTGATCTGATAATAGAATTGAACCTGCCGTCATGCTGCAGGAAGCCAATTTCCATAACTACGTCGCACCCCTGCATGTTTATCTCAAAGAACCCGCTGCCTGACCGGTTGTTTATATTAATGTCAAAAAATTTGTTGAAATTATTGCCGTCAAAGATGATCCCTGTAATATCATAAGCCCGGATATTCAGAGTGCCTTTGGCTTTAAGAAAAGCTTCTCCAGTAATTTCCCAATTAACAAAAGTATATTTAGGGTCTATCGGCATGATAAAAAAATCGTTTTCTCCGTATTCAGCTTTGAGGCCGGTGGACAGAACCTCCTGAATAATATCTTCGACCTGTTCTTTTTGAGGCAGGAATATTTTAAGGTTTGTCTTTTCCGGTTTTATTGATCTTTCTTTGAGTTGTTGCTTAATAGTTATTTCAATCGCGGATAATTTTTTTGCAGGAATCGCAATTTGTTTTACGGGTTTTATTGCAAGAGAGGGTTCTATTTTCTTCCTTTCAACTGTTCTTGTTTCTCGAACTGTCCTGGTTTTAGCAGTGGTCTTTATTATTCCTGCTGTCTTCTTTTTAGGAACAGGCTTGGATGCTGCTTTCGGGACTGTTTTAGCTTTACTCCTGGCCTTAGTCTTAACCTTAGCCTTGACCTTGGCTTCAACCGCATCTTTTATTTTCTTTGGAGCAGTTCTTCCAGGTTTCTTTGTAACCGTTTTCTTTAAAGGCTTTTTGGATAAAGTCTTGGGTGTCGCAGTCTTTGTCTTTTTTGCAGCAGTCTTCTTTGGTTTTTTAAGTGTTTCTTTTATTTTTATTGGAGCGGTTCTTACAGGTTTCTTCGTAACTGTTTTCTTTAAAGGTTTTTTGGATAAAGTCTTGGGTGTCGCCGCTTTTGTCTTTTTCACCGGCTTCTTTTTTAAGGAAACTTTCTTTGCTTCCTTTGGCAAGGGTTTTACCTTTGCAATGGTTTTTTTCTTTGTAGTTACGGCCTTGGTGACCTTTTTGGTTTTAACAGCTGCAGCCTTCTTTGGTTTTTTTGCAGATATTTTTTCTGCTTTTTTTGCCTTAACTGCTTTTTTTGTTTTTGTCTTTGATTTATTTGTTTTCATTCCGGCTCCCTTGAGCTATATTCTATCAAATTTATAAAGATGTTTATACAATTTTCTTTTAATGGGCTTCAGCCCAGTTATTTCCGTGCCCTATCTCGACCTTAAGCGGGACAGACAACTTTATTGCGCCTTCCATCTCTTCTCTAACAAGCTCTCTTACTTTATCAAGCTCCTTATCCGGCAGTTCAAAGAGAAGTTCATCGTGCACCTGCAGGATCATCTTTGCATTTATTGACTCTGTCCTGAATCTCCTGTGTATGTTTATCATGGCAAGTTTGATGATATCTGCTGCTGTGCCCTGTATTGGAGAATTTACAGCAAGTCTTTCTCCCTGTTGTCTTATGTTCCTGTTTTTATTCTGCAGTTCAGGAACCGGCCTTTTTCTTTTGAAAAGGGTCAAAACATAGCCTATCTTTTCAGCCTCGGAAATAGATCTATCTATATATTCCCGGACACCCTGATGCCTGTCAAAATATTGTTTTATGTATTTTTCTGCTTCTTTTCTCTCTATATCCAGTGCCTCGGAAAGCCCGTAAGCTGAAATGCCGTAAATAACTCCGAAATTGACTGTTTTTGCAATGCGCCTCATTTCAGTTGTTACTTTATCAAGGGGAACACTGTAAAGTTCTGCTGCTGTTCTTGTGTGTATATCAAGGCCGTCCCTGAAAGCATCTGCAAGACCTTTGTCTTGGCTCAGATGTGCAAGGATTCTAAGCTCAACCTGTGAATAGTCTGCAGATAGCAGAAGGTTTCCTTCTTCTGCAATAAAAGCTTCCCGGATCCGCTTTCCCCAGTCTCCCCTTATCGGGATGTTCTGAAGATTAGGCTCGCTGCTGCTCAGCCTGCCGGTTGCGGTTACGGTCTGGTTGAATGAGGTATGTATCCTTCCGGTCCTCTGGTTTATGAGTCCTGGTAAAACATCAAGGTATGTTGACTTTAGTTTTGTGAGGCTTCTGTAATTGAGCACTTCCTTTGGCAGTTCATGGGTTTTGGAGAGTTCTTCCAGCACTTCCATTCCTGTGGAAAAGCCTGTCTTTGTCTTTTTTGATGGACTGAGTCCAAGACGCTGGAATAATATCATGCTTAATTGTTTAGGAGAATTAATATTGAATTCTTCTCCTGCGAGGAAGAAAACCCTTTTTTGTATGCTGTCTATCTCTGCTGCCATTTTGCAGGAAAAGTCATTAAGTATTTCAGGATTGATCTTGATTCCGTTCTTTTCGACGCTTATCAGCACTTCAATGAGCGGCATCTCAATATCAAAGTAAATATTTTCGAGCCCATTTTCTTCAAGCTTGCGAAACAGTATCTCTTTTAATTCAAAACTGAGTGCAGCGTCTTCTGCTGCATAGGGAGTTGCCTCTTCGATCGTAACTTCTGCGAAGGACGACCTTTTCTTTAAGACTTCAGCAAAAGATCTTTTTCTCTTAGACAGGTACTCAAAGGCGACTTCATCAAGGCTGTGATTGGGCTTGTTCGGATTCAGCAGATAGGCTGCTATCATTGTGTCGAACAGTTTTCCCCTGACTTTAATATGGTTTTGCCCCAGAAGCATCAGATCATATTTAAGATTATGTCCGATCTTTGGTATGGTTTCGTTCACAAGCACAGGGCCGAGTATATTTGAAATATCTGATAGTGCTGTCTGCTCAGCAGGCGGCACTATTAATGGTGAATGCGCAACAGGGATGTAGAAGGCCTTTTCTTTTTCGACACATAAGGACAGTCCGACAAGAGTGTCAGCAAGCGGGTCCTTGCCTGTTGCCTCTGTGTCGATCGCGATGCAGTCTTTGATCTCGGAAACAACCTCTCTAAGGCGGCTTGCGGCATTTATTGTCTCATACCTGCGTTCTGTATTCCCGACTGATGGCAATAGCTTCATCATAGTTGTAAATTCAAATTCTTTGAATAGTGTTAAAAGAGAAAGCCAGTTCGGTTCTTTCATTCCGAATTCGTTCAGATCAATATCAAAAGGCACAGCAGTATCAATTGTCGCAAGCTGCTGACTCAATAGGGCAATGTCTTTATTTTCTTTTACCATTGCCCTAAGTTTATCTTTCTTTATCTTATCTGCATGCAGAAAAATATCTTCGAGACTGCTGAATTCTGAAAGAAGTTCTTTAGCGGTCTTTTCACCAATGCCCTTAATGCCGGGTATATTATCAGATGCATCGCCTGTAAGGGCCATGAACTCAGTCACTCTTTCAGGTCCGACGCCGAATTTTTCTTTTACATACTCTTCATCCAGGATCCTGTCTTTTCCGGGGTCGTATATCTTTACATTTTTATCCACAAGCTGAAGCATATCCTTGTCAGATGTGACGATAAACACATTATCTCCGACTGACGAGGCTTTTTTTGCGATGGTGCCGATCAGATCATCTGCCTCATATCCCGGAATCTCAAATATTTTTATATTTAAGGCAGAGATCATTTCCCTTATATAGGGGAGCTGCTGTACCAGTTCTTGCGGAGTTTCAGGCCTGTGCGCCTTGTATTCTTTGAACAGCTTGTGTCTTTCGGTTATGGCAGGGGTATCAAAGGAAACCACAAGACTTTCAGGCTTTTTCTCCCTGATTATCTTAAGAAGCATATTAGTAAAGCCGTAGATAGCGTTTGTTGGAAAACCTTTTGAGTTAGTCAGTCCTCTGATAGCGTAAAAAGCCCTGTAGACATAAGAGTTGCCATCGATAAGGTAGAGATCCATGCGGAGATTATACAGTTAATAATAGAGGCATGTAAAATACTGATAAACTTATAGGCATGAAAAACAAACTTGTCACTCCGGCTTGTCCGGAGTCATTTTTCAGAAGGATTCCCGACAAGCGGGAATTACCCCTTATATGTGAACTCCTTAATAATAGATGAGGAATGCAGAAGAAAATGCAGCAGGGACTGCTTCAAAAATTCAGACTACAAAAACTTCTTTTGTGACACTGCTTATTGAATCGGTTTTTTGAATCTTGTGGCCTTGATCTTTTTCTTCAGGGCCTCTCTTTGTTTCCGTTTCTTTTTGTCAGAGGGTTTTTCATAGAAGCTTCTCTTTTTGATCTCGCTGAAAAGCCCCTCTTTTTGCAGTTGACGCTTGAAGGTTTTAAGTGCCTTTTCTATGTCATTTCCATAAACTTTTATATCCAAAGTATTTATCTCCGTCCTCTGTTCTGATTTCTGCCTTTGTCAAACCCGCCTCTTTCGCCTGATGGTTTAGGCCTTGCTTCAGCAACAGAAAGATTCCTTTCCATGAAAGTTTTACCGTTAAGTGATGCTATAGCTTTCTGGGCATCTTCATCGGAAACCATCTCAACAAAGCCAAAACCTTTAGACTGGCTTGTATAAGAATCAGTTACGATATTGATCGATTCGATCTCCCCAACAGATGAGAAGAGTTCCCTTAGAGAATCTTCGGTTGCCTTG
>MHDW01000116.1:8094-10545 GCA_001803645.1 Nitrospirae bacterium GWC2_42_7
AACAAAAACTCAGAGATTCTAAAGCCTCTGAGAGTATTCCTTAACTTCAAAAGTATAATAGTCTATGATAAAAGGGGAATAATTGTAAAGTAGATTCTGAAAATTGTAAATTTCAAGAAGAAAAAAGCTATTTATTCAGTATCTTTGCGGCTTCTTTTGCGAAGTAGGTGAGGATCAGGTCAGCGCCTGCGCGTTTTATGGATGTGAGGACTTCCATCATCACTCGCTTTTCATCTATCCATCCGAGTTTTGCCGCAGCCTTGACAAGCGAGTATTCACCGCTCACATTGTATGCAGCAACCGGCAGATCAAAACTTTCCTTTACATCCGAGATTATATCAAGATATGTCATTGCAGGTTTTACCATCACGATATCTGCACCTTCCTCGATATCGAGCGCTACTTCCTTTATGGCTTCTCTCCTGTTTGCCGGGTCCATCTGATAAGAACGTCTGTCTCCAAATTGGGGAGTTGATTCAGCCGCTTCTCTGAAAGGGCCGTAAAAAGCAGATGAATATTTTGCAGCATAGCTCATTATCGGGATATCTGCAAAGCCCTCTTCATCGAGAGAGATCCTTATTGCCTCGACCCTTCCGTCCATCATGTCAGAGGGAGCGACCATATCAGCTCCTGCCTTTGCATGGGATACAGCCTCTTTGGCAAGAAGGTAAAGCGTAGGGTCGTTCTTTACATCTCCATTTTCTATTATTCCGCAGTGGCCATGGCTTGTATATTCGCACATGCATACATCGGTTATAACAAAGAGTTCCGGGATTTTATTTTTGATTGCCCTGATCGCTTTTTGCACAACTCCATGAGGGTCAAAAGCGCTTGAGCCTGTTTCATCTTTATGCTCAGGAATACCAAAGAGCAGAACAGCCGGAATACCGAGGGAATAAACCTCTTTTGCATGAGCGACTATTTTATCGACTGATTCCTGATAGCACCCTGGCATTGATTTGATCTCTTTGCGGGTGTTTTTTCCATAGGTTACAAAAAGAGGATAGATAAGATTATCAGGAGAAAGGCGGGTCTCCCTCACCATTCTCCTGATCGTTTCGTTCTTTCTTAGTCTCCTTGGTCTGTTATAAGGAAACATAATCTTTTTAGTCCGTTGAGTTCATTGAGTCCATAGAGTTTGTTGAGTTCATTGAGTCCATAGAGTTTGTTGAGTTCATTGAGTTCATTGAGTTTGTTGAGTTCATTGAGTTCATTGAGTTCATTGAGTTCGTTGGGTTAACTCTATAAACGCTATAAACACGATAGACTCTAATAACTCGATTTTATCCGCAGGAACTGCAGCCTGAGCTGCATGAAGAAGGCGGTTCGTTGCCGTTTATGACAAAGCCTTCTCCCTGCTCATTTTTAATGAAGTCCACTTCTTTGTTGCTAAGGCTTGTGAAAGCCTCTTTATCTACAAAGACCTTAAGGCCGTTCTTTTCAACAGTCTCATCGCCTTCAGAAGCTTTTTCATTTATATCCATGCCGTAACTTGGACCGCAGCAGCCGGAACCGTGAACAAATATCCTGAGACCCCATCCTTCTTTACCTTCTGCTTTCAGTATCTCTTTTGCCTTTTCAGCGGCAATATCTGTAACTTTTAACACTGTAAACCTCCAATTATTTGATACTTTAGAGTAAGCGAAAAACAGGCCAAAAATCAAGCAAAGGGGAGTTTATACAGCAGATTCTCCCCGCTCACCGGTCCTTATTCTAATAGCTTCTTCTATGTTATAGACAAATATTTTGCCGTCTCCTATCTTGCCTGTCTTTCCCTTTTTTTCGATGATATCTACCACTTTTTCCGCAATATTGTCAGGGACTACGACCTCGACCTTTATCTTCGGGATGAAATCTACAACATATTCTGCTCCTCTGTAGAGTTCTGTATGACCCTTTTGTCTTCCGAAACCCTTTACCTCTGTTATCGTCATTCCGGCTATACCTATCTCGTTCAGCGCATCTTTGATCTCCTCAAGCTTGAATGGTTTTATGATTGCTTCGATCTTTTTCATCTGATCACCTCATAATAAGTCTTTGAACTTTACAAGTTTTGAATATTCATAAAGAGTTGCCATTGCCCTGCTTTTAGTTGAAATGCCGGATTCTTCAACAGCAGCGATCGGGTTCAGGCCTCCAACAACGACTATTCCTGCTTTGTCTGTACTAACCGGTATTTCAAGGATGTTCTGGTTCGGTTTTCCTATGGCAATAATGCCCCCGATACCTTCTGCATGCATTTTTTTCTTAAGCTCCTCTGCTTTTTCTGCGCAAACGATCGGGATTTCTCTGAAACTCGCCAGAATCTTGCCGGAATTGTTCTTTGTTACACCCTGCACATCTGTCATGCTGCTTCTTATAAATATCTCAAGTGGATCAAGGGACGATCCTTCATAGCTTATCAAAGCAACGAACCTTGAGGGTTCCCCGTCTTCTATCTGGAGGACTCCG
>MHDW01000116.1:10622-13644 GCA_001803645.1 Nitrospirae bacterium GWC2_42_7
TGATATCGCCGATGAATTCCCCGGCCTTTGCCATTATTACTTTATCGCTCATGTTGTACTGAGAGTCGAAAACACCCTTCATGATCTTAACAGCATTGCTGAAGGCCTTTTCAGGAAGGAATGTCACATTGAGTATTATCCTGCCCTGTTTGCTTTCAATGTCAAAGTCGCTCATAAAAGACAAGGTCTCCATCTTGTTTATTACAAAACCTACTTTTCCTGAGACAAGCGCATTGGAGAGTTCCTCTCTGCCCTTTGGAGTTATTTCCCGGCCTTCTTTACCGTATACTTTTGTAAAACCTTTTTCATCGAGTATCCTCATATGGTACCGGACGGTCCTCTCGGTCAGGTCTATCCCGTGAGGAGCAAGACGGCGAGATATCTCACGGGAGCCGATTATCCTGTCAGGGCTTTTGTCCAGGACCTTAAGGATCGAGATCATTGTTTTGTTCATGTCCAGTCATATCTCCTTTTATCAGTCTCAGCTAAGGCTATTGTTTTATATTTTACCAAAAAGAATATTTTTGGCCTCTTTCATGTCTGATTCCATGACATAAGGAAGGCCGGTGACATCTGCTGCTTCCCTTGTAAGTGAAATGAGGTCTGTTCTGTCTATGTGTTCTATTGCAAATTTTCGCGCTCCGGCCATGAGCTGCTGCAGGCCGAGCTGAAGTCTGTCACAGAAAGTATACATGCCGATTGCAGCAGCCGGGATATCAGAGTATTGTTTGCCGTACTTTGATCTTAATGTCTCTGCATTGACAAAGATAGTTTCGACAGATTCACCGTACTTTTTGATCTCCGGAGGAAGTTTTCCTTCGGAGAGCCATCTCTGGATGTTCTTGCCGACCATAGCAGGTATCATTGTAGCTCTTCCCATGCATACAGCCTTAAAAAATGGAGCGCCGAGCGCTATTGCCTTGAAGATATGGTCTTCGAGAGAAAAACCTCCTGCTATCGAGAGGTCAGGGACATATTTACCTTTAGCCCTAAGTTCTTTTGCGAATTTATACGCGATTGACTGAAGGTATATTGTCGGAACTCCCCATTCATTCATCATCCGCCATGGGCTCATTCCTGTGCCTCCACCTGCGCCGTCAATTGTGAGAAGGTCTATGCCTGCATCTGATGCAAATCTCATTGCACGAGCAAGATCAGCAATTCTGAATGCACCGGTTTTAAGAGATATGAATTGTGCGCCGATCTTTCTGAGATGTTCTACGCTCGACATAAAGGAATCATACTCAACCATGCCGAGCTTGGAATGTCTTTCGAATTCCTTAAACGCTCCTTCCTTGAATCCCTTAACAACCACAGGGTCTTCAGGGTC
The DNA here is from genome assembly GCA_001803645.1 of Nitrospirae bacterium GWC2_42_7. Taxonomy (GTDB): domain Bacteria; phylum Nitrospirota; class Thermodesulfovibrionia; order Thermodesulfovibrionales; family UBA6898; genus GWC2-42-7. The sequence goes on from MHDW01000116.1 coordinate 11,953, forward strand.
CGGCACTACAACGTAGCCTTTTTTCTTGAGTTCAAGAGCTCTTTCGATTGTTTTTAGTTTTACTTCTCCACCGATATCTTTTGCCCCTTGTCCCCACTTAAGCTCAAGGCATTTAACACCGAGTTTTTCAACAGCATATTCAGGGGAACCGAGCCTTCCATCTTCTACATTCTGCTGGAGAACGATTGCGCCGTATCCATCATGCCACTTCTTAAATGTATTTACCCTTCTTTCGAGTTCAGGGGATTTTATGACCTTGCCATTTCTGAATTCAGCATCATGGTCCATACCTACAATATTTTCTCCAATGACAACCATGATACCTGATATTGCACTTCCTATTGCCATGCCTTCCCAGTTATCCCTGGCGATATTGGTTGAGCCGAGAGCGCCGGTAAAAATAGGCAACTTGAGTTTAATCTTATACTTGTTACCTATTTCGACCTCTGTTGAAGCGTTTGTGAAGATAGCCTTATCTGGATCTGCTTCAACTCCGATAGCACCGACACATGTCCCCTGAATGTTCAGATGAGAATAATCTACGGGATATCGTTTGACTGCTCCGGCTGTTACCTTTCCGAAGGGCACAGGATAGAGTACTTCTCTTCCCCTGAAAGATGATTTGCCTATTTCACATAGGCCGGGGCATCCGTCAAGACAGGCAGAACATATGCCTGATGAGGGCGCCGGGTCTACCCTGTTTTTTGTACCTGTTGCTGCACTTGCGTTAGGTGTACCGTAGTTAGTCATTTTATACCTCCGATTAATTTTTCATTAAATTCATTAATCCCCCTCACCCTAACCCTCTCCCGCCAGGGGAGAGGGCATTTATATAACCCCTCCCTTAAGGTAAGGGTTGTCATAGTCCCCTGCCTTAAGGGGAAGAGGGGTATATAACCCATCAAAGGGCTATTCATTTACCTTCCCTTACAGAGAAGGGTTTTTATATACCCCTCCCTTGACGGGAGGGGTTGGGGAGGGTGAATAATAAACACAAAAACTATTTTGCACCCAGAATTTTCATTGCTTCCTTCCTGTAGGAGTCCATCAGATAAGGAATGCCGGTAACCTTGGCGCATTCTTCTGTGAGTGACATCAGCTCATTTCTTGTTATTGAATCAATATTAAAACAGCGTGCACCAGCCATTAACTGCTGTAAGCCGACCCTTATTTTCTGAGAATAGCTGTAAATACCGATTGCACCAAGAGGAATCTTCTTGATCTCTTGGCTGCCTACAATATTTTTAACATCTTCATAATTTACAAAGATCTCTTCAATTGTAGTTCCGAATTCACTAACGGTTTTAGGAAGATCATTTGCCTTCATCCATTTCGCGATGTTCTTGCCGACCATGCCCGGTATCATTAATGCACGGCCCATGCAGACAGCCTTAGTATAAGGTGCTCCTAAGGCCAATGCCTTGAATATGCCGTCTTCACTGCTGAAGCCGCCTGCAAAGGCTATATCAGGGACACGCTCACCCTTCTTGTCGAGTATCTTGCAGAATTCTGCAGCAGCAGCATGCAGGTACAAAGCAGGCATGCCCCATTCTTCCATCATGCGCCATGGACTCATTCCAGTGCCGCCGGGAGCGCCGTCGATCGTCAACAGATCGATCTTGGCCTTGGAACTCCATTTGATCGCCATTGCCAGCTCGCGCAGACCATAAGCGCCGGTCTTAAGTGTAATTC
>MHDW01000116.1:13679-13922 GCA_001803645.1 Nitrospirae bacterium GWC2_42_7
GCGTAAAAGCCTTTTTCTTCTACAAAGCCGAGACGGCTGTGGCGTTCAAATTCCTTTATGGCGCCATCTTTAAATGATGACTGAACAATAGGATCAGACGGATCAGGAGTAACGATATAGCCACGCTTCTGCAATTCAAGGGCGCGGTCAAGAGAGTGCACTTTTATCTCACCGCCGATACATTTGGCTCCCTGTCCCCATTTCAATTCAATTGTTTCAAGTCCGTGTTTATCTATGATATAT
>MHDW01000117.1:0-5239 GCA_001803645.1 Nitrospirae bacterium GWC2_42_7
AAGAAATTGGAAAGGAAATAAATTCTATGAAGAAAAAGAAAGAGCCTGTTTCTGAAAGAGGCGAGCTTATTTTGTATCAAACTGAGGACGGAAAAACCAGAATCGAGGTAAGATTGCAGGATGAAACTGTCTGGCTGAGTCAAAAACTTATGGCTGAGTTGTTTCAGACAACCAAACAAAATATTAGTCTGCATATCCAGAATATATTTGACGAGGGCGAACTGATGCCAGAAGCAACTGTCAAGGAATACTTGACAGTTCAAACTGAAGGCTTAAGACAGGTAAATAGACCGGTCGACTCTTACAACCTCGACATGATTATTTCAGTGGGTTACAGAATCAAATCTCATGTCGCCACCCGCTTCCGTCAATGGGCCACCCAAAGACTGCGGGAGTATATTATCAAAGGCTTCACTCTTGACGATGAGCGTTTGAAACAGGCCGAAGGCGGCAATTACTTTGATGAACTGCTTGCACGCATCCGGGACATTCGCTCGTCTGAAAAAATATTTTGGCGCAAGGTGCTGGATATTTATGCTACGAGTATTGATTATGATCCAAATAATGATATGTCAAAAGAGTTTTTCTCAATCATACAGAATAAGATGCACTGGGCTGCGCACGGCAAGACAGCCGCAGAAGTGATATACGGTCGCGCTGATGCTTCTAAACCTCATATGGGAATGACAAGTTGGAGCGGGAATGCTATTCGCAAAACTGATTCTGAAATTGCAAAAAACTATCTGAATGCACAAGAACTTGATGTATTGAACCGGATTGTTACCATGTATCTCGACTTTGCCGAACTTCAAGCTTTGAACCGGAAATCTATGCATATGAGAGACTGGATTGCCAAGCTCGATGACTTTTTGAAACTCACCGGCAGGGACATTCTGACACATGCAGGGAAAATCAGTCATGATAAAGCGCTTGGAAAAGCTCATTCTGAATATGAACAATACCGGCAACAGTGTTTAAACGAACCTTCGCCTGTAGAGAGGCAGTTTCTGGAAGCGATAAAGAAGGCAAAGCAAATAGAAAAATCAAAAAAAAGCAAGCATAAAGATGACTGAACCAATTCTTCCTCCGCTCAAGCCCACGCTGATGAAGGACCGTGTTTCGATCATCTTCATTGAAAAAGGCAATCTCGACGTGTTGGACGGCGCGTTTGTGGTTGTAGACAAAAACGGCGTCCGTACACACATCCCGGTCGGCGGTGTGGCCTGTCTGATGCTGGAGCCTGGGACGAGGGTGTCTCATGCGGCGGTGACGCTTGCTTCGCGGGTGGGATGCTTGCTCGTATGGATTGGGGACGGCGGCGTCCGGCTTTATGCCTCGGGCCAGCCTGGAGGCGCGAGGGCAGACCGTCTGCTTTATCAATCCAAGCTCGCCCTGGATGATGAGGCACGGTTGAAGGTGGTCCGCAAAATGTATGAAATGCGGTTTAAAGAAGCGCCACCAGAGCGGCGGAGTGTGGAACAACTCAGGGGCATTGAAGGTGTGCGCGTCAGGAAGATGTATGAACTTCTTGCCAAACAGTACGGAGTTGAATGGAAGGCTCGCAATTATGATCATTCCGAATGGGAGAGCGGAGACATACCCAATCGATGTCTTAGTTCTGCGACCGCCTGTCTCTACGGCATTTGTGAGGCAGCGATACTCGCCGCAGGATACGCGCCCGCAGTCGGTTTTATTCACACCGGAAAGCCCCAGTCATTTGTGTACGACATTGCCGATGTCTTCAAATTCGAGACCGTGGTCCCTGTGGCGTTCCGCATTGCGGCACGTAAGATCGATAACCCGGAGCGCATGGTCCGCATTGCATGCCGTGACGCCTTCAGGCAGTCCAAACTGCTTAGTCGTATTATTCCGGCTATTGAGCAGATCCTGGCTACAGGTGGTCTCGAAAAACCAAAAGCCCATGAAGAGGCAGTACCGATAGCAATTCCGAACAAGGAGGGCTTAGGCGATGCTGGTCATCGTGGTTGAAAATGTGCCTCCTCGTCTGAGAGGAAGACTGGCTGTCTGGCTTCTTGAAGTAAGGGCTGGCGTCTATGTAGGTCATATATCCCGCAGAGTACGTGAGATGATTTGGTCAACAGTTATAAAAGGCTGCGGAGAAGGCAATGCTGTAATGGCTTGGAGTACGAATACGGAGTCCGGATTCGATTTCCTTACTTGGGGCAGCAATAGGCGTGAACCTGTGGAAATGGACGGGATAAAACTGGTTTCATTTATGCCGGAAAATACAGAGGATGGAGCGTCAAGTTCTGAGTGAGAATTTGTTGGTAGATTTTTGTTCATTGAAAAATGACTTATAAATCAGCGTATTATAAGAAGTATGTTCCCCGCACGCGCGGGGATGAACCGGTCTGTTTTTGAAAGAACTGCAGCCTTCAGAAATGTTCCCCGCACGCGCGGGGATGAACCGGCATGTCACGTGGGTTGAAACAATATATATCCGAGCATGTGAAAAAATATGCAGCTATAGTTGCAAAGCAAGTTCTGCAGAGGAAGTATTGGGACAAGTAGCACACTCGCTTGGGGTGCGAGTAGCCGCCTGTTAAGTTTCGGAACATTGTCTGATAGAAAAATGGGAACTGGATAGATCTAAGACAAGAACCCCTTAAACACGCATCCTTTGCATGCCTCATTCTCTCTTTTACCCTTACAAACACCTGATATGCCGTGGTGGCAGAGGGCAAAGTCATATTTAAGCGGGTCTTCAGGGTCAAATTTCTTAAGCGTTTCTGTGATCTCAACTGCTGTCTTCCAGTCCTGAGAGTTCCGTGAAGTAAAGCCAAGGCATTTCGATATTTTTGCTATATGCGTATCCAGAGGAATAACAAGCTTGTTCATTGGTATTCCCTTCCATATGCCGAAATCAATGTCCTTGTCCCTTACCATCCACCGCAGAAAAAGGTTTGATCTTTTGCAGGTACTCCCTTTTCCAGGAGACGGGAAGAACTGAAGCAGTCCGGCAGGCCTAATGTCTTTCGCGTAGACTATTGATGTGTCTGTATTCAGCATTGCCTCAACATATCCCTCAAGAGCTTCCCGGATGTTAAGAGCATGAGGTTTATAAAACTTCATGAAAAGATCTTCTAAAGATGAATATTTTTTGAGAATTTTATGAAGAATAAATATCATGCATATAATGTCTTCATTCTTGTTGAATCTATAGCTGATTCCCTGAAAAAGCTTCCTGTTCTTTTTGGCATCAAAATCCAGAAGGAATTCATAGGGGCTTCTGCCCATTGCCATCAGGATCTTCTCAATAACTGTTTTAAACAGGTCAACCCGGCCGTAAGCAAGGCTGGCTGCAATAAAACCTGAGACTTCAATGTCACGGGGGTCCTTATATCTGTGAGGGAACTCTATAGGGTCAAGGCGCATCCTCTCCTGAAAATCGTATTCCCTGTAGAATTTATCAAGGATATTCTTAAGCTGCATTATGCAAGGGAATCACATGCCGATTTTTGTTATTACGCCATGTAGCTTTTTCGAAGGGATCTTGTAAAAATTGATGAACGGGGGAGTATTTCTCTTTATAAAATGGAACATTTTCCATATAGGATTTGCTGTGGTTATATCCTCAAGACCGTAGAAAACCGCCCGTTCTTCTATGCCGTTTTCCCTGAGTATCTCTTCAACATCCACCATTTCCATATAGCCCATCTGGATCTCGAACACCCTGAGGCCTTTTGTAATATCCTCCTTGAAAAATCCGGTAACACCATAAGGATCGTCTCTTTTTATGATAGACACAAAGATATTGTCTTCATACATGATACCGTGAAAGAACATTGTCTGTGTGATATAAAAAGGTATCTCCTGAATGCTTTTCAGAAGGAATAAAGCCATCCCCTGTATCTTCTCTGTAGATTCATATACTCTGTTGAATTTGATAAGGAACTCTTCGAGCTGCACAAAATTCATCATCCTGTAAAGCCTCTTCTGTCCCCTTGTATAAAGAATTATCACAGCAAACGGGAGGGAAGCCAGTATCAATGACCAGTAACCTCCGTGAGGTATCTTGTGAAAATTCGATAAAAGATAAACAAGATCAATTATCGTAATAAACAGGGCAATAAATGACAGTATTGGTTTTTTCTGGAGATAAAATATCCATATCATGAAAATTCCGGTTATTACCATTGTTCCGGTAACAGCAAGTCCGTAAGCGCTTGCAAGGCGGCTGGATTCCCTGAATTCCACCATAATAAAGATCACGGCTATAAGCATTGCCCAGTTGACCGAGCCAATATATATCTGCGATCTTCTTTCCATAGAAGTATAATCCACCTTGAACATCGGCATGATTCTTGTGGTTATTCCCTGATAGACCATAGAGAACATACCGCTTATCATCGCCTGCGATGCTATGACTGTAGCAGCAATACTCAGCAGAAGAAACGGCACATACAGGTCTTTTGCATAGAAAAACACCATCTCAAAAAGCACATTCTTTGTTTCAGGATGGTTTAACAGAAAAGCGCCTTGTCCCAGATAGTTCAGGATCAACACAGCAAAAACACCTAGCCAAGCCTGTCTTATTGGTTTTGCGCCAAGGTGTCCCATGTCCGCATACAGCGCCTCACCGCCTGTTGCACAGAGTATTATCTCTCCAAGTGCAAAAAAACCGACCAGTTTGTTCTCTATTAGAAAATTTATTCCCCAGTATGGATTTAACGCTCTTAAAATCTCGGGTGCTTCAGAGATGGATGTCACCCCGACAAGAAAGAGGGCTGCAAACCACATGCATGTTATAGGGCCGAATGCGCCAGCCACTTTTTCAGTCCCCCTGCTCTGGATAGAAAAAAGGGCTATAGCGATCAAAGAGGATATGATCACTATGCTTGTTCTTGAAAGATTCTCCAGCCCGGGTATCAGAACCGCGCCCTCAACTGCGGACAAGATACTGATGGCAGGGGTAAGAACACCATCACCCATCAGGAGTGAAACTCCGACAAAAGTCATGATCGTTACAAAAGTGGATTCCTTTTTATCACGGAAAAGAGAAACAAGTATCTCCTTAAGAACGATCTTGCCACCCTCGCCTCTTCTGCTTAAGCTCATAGCCAGCCAGTCGAACTGCAGGAAAACCAGAAATACAAGTGTCCAGACTATCAAAGAGAGCACACCCAGGATGTTATCATGTGTGGGTTTAAGAAGAAGAAAAACTACGGTTACAGTATATATCGGGCTTGTACCTATGTCTCCAAAGACAAGACCGAGC
>MHDW01000117.1:5270-8405 GCA_001803645.1 Nitrospirae bacterium GWC2_42_7
TCCTGTGAATATTATTCCCAATAGCAGAGTTTTGTCAACAACATACAGAAAAAGTTCATACCCCGAAAATAATCTCTCTCTCTTCAGCATCTATTCTGTCCAGTCTTAATTTCAGGTCCTGTCCTATCCTGAAAGACCGCTTTGTGTTCCTGCCATCAAGCCGCATAGTCCTGTCATTATAAACATAAAAATCATCTGTAAGAGAAGAGAGGTGCAAAAATCCATCAACATAAAATTCCTTCAGCCTGACTTTAAGGCCAAAAGGCGTCACACCAACAACCTTGGCTCCAAATTCCTCTCCAACCTTATCTTTCATAAACCAAACCCGCATAGAATTGACGACCTCTCTCTCGGCCTGATCAGAAAGCCTTTCCAGGCGGGAAGAGTTGAAAGCTATGTCAGGAAGAAGGATCGCCAGTTCTTCCGCTCTTTTGTCAGAGAGCCGTTTTTTCGATAGAACTTCCCGCAGGATCCTATGTACAACAAGGTCAGGATAGCGCCTGATAGGAGACGTGAAATGAGTATAACATTCTGAGGCAAGTCCGAAATGCCCGGCATTCAATGTGGAATACCGCGCCTGCTTAAGGCTTCTCAATACTATGTAGTTCACAACTTCTTCTTCAGCCATACCCTTTATTGATCTAAGAAGCGCAGAGAAATCCTTTGGTTTAAAAGTATTCTTGCCAAGCCTTCCCAAGGGTTTCACGACCTTTAAAACATCTTCGAGTTTCATGAGATCAGGCTCCTCATGGATCCTGTAAATGCTTGGGACCCCGAGTTTCTCGAGGTGTTCTGCAACCGCCTCATTGGCTGCTATCATAAACTCCTCTATGAGCATATGAGCAAAATTTCTCTCAGACTTTAAAATGGCCTCTGGATTTCCCTGAAGATCGAGGATTATTTCAGGTTCAGGCAGATCAAAATCAAGACTTCCCCTTTCAAGCCTTGATGACCTTAATATACTGCATAGTTCACCCATTAATTCGAGGTCTTTCAGCAGATATTCATATTTATTGCGTTCCTGAACATCCTGGTCCACAAGCACTTTTTTTACTGAAGTATATGTCAGCCTTTCATCGCTCTTTATCAGGCTCAGGTAGAATTTTGCTCCGGTCTTTTTCCCAAGCCTGCTAAAGTCCATCTCTACAGTAAAAGCATTTCTGTCAACCTTTGGTTTAAGGCTGCAGAGATCTTCAGATAATTCTTTGGGAAGCATCGGAATTACCCTGTCAGCTAAATATACGCTGGTTGCCCGGTTCCGGGCTTCAATATCAATATCCGAATCCCATGGCACGTAAAACCCGACGTCTGCGATATGGACCCATAGTTTATAACCATGTTCCGTAAGGCTGATCGAGACTGCGTCATCAAAGTCTTTTGCCCGTTCCCCGTCGATCGTGACTGTATGCAATTCTCTGAGGTCTTTTCTTTTCATCAACCCTTGTTCAGATCTCTCCTCTTTACCAGTGCTGACATGAAGAAACTTAGCCTCTTCAGCCGCAGCTTTAGGAAATTTCCTTGGAAGATCAAATTCATCAATTATAGCCTCGACATCTGATCTTGGATCCTGAGGTTTCTCCATTATCTTGATTATCTTTGCTGACGGCGGCCTCTTGTCAGTAGGGTAAGAGATGATCTCTGCTATTACAGTATCACCTTGTTTTGCCTTTCCCCTGTCTTTTGGAGACACATAAAGGTCAAAGGATATAGATTTATTCTTTGGCCTGATATATGATGCGGTCTTTGTTATATCGAGCTTGCCGATAATCCTTGTGTGCGCTCTTTCAAGAATTCTGATTATCCTTCCACCGCGTCTCTTCCAATTTTCCACCCTTGCAACGATCCTGTCGCCGTTCATGGCCCCGAGTGTTGCGCCCTGAGAAATAAAGATGTCCCTCTCTCCGGGTTTCTCTGATATCATAAAACCATAACCGCCCTTATGCGCCTCGAAATATCCGGTGATCAGGTTCATGTCTTCTGCCGGCCCGTATAAACCCTTACGCGTCAGGACAAGTTCTCCTGAGTTGAGCATCTCCCGCAATAATCTCTTAAGCGCCCTTGCCTCAGGCCTGCTGATATCCATAAGATCAACGATATCTTTGAAGGACAAGGGCTTGGAGCTCTTGGTTTTGAAAAATGATAAAACTGTCTCTTTATTCAGCATATGTTTTTCTTAGTCCTCACGATGCATATCAAACTGTTTTCCTACAGTTGTCATTCCCTGGCTTTACCATTGGATCCAATTTTTGCTGACTCACAAGGAAGCATGAAAATATCACCCTCCCCTTTGTCCCCTCCCCTCAAGGGAGTGGAATTTAAGTATCCCCTCGCCCCTTGGGGGAGAGGGTTAGGGAGAGGGGTAGTTTTTATTTCTTTGCCCAGTTGCCACTTTCAGCCTGTATCCACCAGCCCTTTTTAGCAGAATCGCGCCTGATGGCAGCAAACTGTTCCGTAGCCTGAGGCATCAGCTGATTCATGTTCTCCTCATTGTCAGGCTGCCTGTTTATCCTTATTATCGCCTTGGTCATTCCTTTAATAACTGTTCTTCTGTTCTCGTTCTCCATTTCAACGATCTTTTTGTCCTGAGGTGATAAAGTGCCTTCGCGCAAGACAAGCATTCCGTCTTTGCTCTCGCCAACAGCTCCGCTGTCCCTCAGCCTGTCTGTATCCCCTATCCTTGCTCCCATATCCCTATAGGCATTCACAACATCCGGCATCTTCTTTACCATTTCAGCTATCTTGTCTGCCTGCCCGGCTTCCTGAGCATAGGCTGAACTGACAAATTCAAATCTCATAAAACTCTCAGGCTTATTGACAGGAGAGGTCTGTTCCCCATTCTTGCCGCCAGGCGTCATCAGTTCCTTTTCTAACGACTTATACGCTTCCTTAACATCCTTCTCAGGAAAATAGATGTTCACTGTGATCACCGCGCATGATGCGATGATAATACTCAAACCCAAAACAATCAACTTCATTCTCTTCTTCATAACACTCCTCCTTAGTTTAATATCTTTTTCAATTAATTCTGCTCGCTAGCTACAGAATCATAACTCCCCCTTCCCCTGCTTAAGGCACCTACTGTTGGCTCTTAACTTAAGAGGGGGTGCCGAAGGCGGGGGCGTTACATAATTCAAA
>MHDW01000117.1:8474-12455 GCA_001803645.1 Nitrospirae bacterium GWC2_42_7
ATCTATCGATATCCTGTTATTAAAAGGCGCAACCTTTACGGACAGATCAGTTATTCCGAAAAAATTCCTGTTGGATATCTCAAGTTCTTCGAAGATCATAAATCCATCTTTGATATACAGCCTCAATATTCCCTTGTTGAATTTACGGTCGCCAAGATAGGTCTTTACAGCAGGCCCTCCTATCTTAAGCAGAAATTCCTTGCTTATCTTTGTCTTTTCATCGTCTTTACTATATGTCCAGAAATCAGCTTTTCCTATAAGTTGTTTAATACCGCCTTCATTTCCCTTAAAGTTCGCTACGCCGTCCACTCTGCCAGTTATATATCCTTTGATCGGCTCTATCTCCTCACAAAGCTTCGTCATACTGAGTCCATCCATAATAATACCGGCCCTGTAATTAAGTTGGTCCCTAAAATCAGCAGAAGCAGCGCCGTATATCTTTCCTCCAAATATGTTACCACTAAAACCAGTGATGTTCAAAAAACCTGTTTTCCGGCTTATCTGGATATGAATATCTTCTATCAATCTGAAGCCGTAACTCAATAAGCCGATCGTTATCTGTTTATGGTCGCTGGTTGGAGCCTTCATCTGTGAATAATATTTCTTTAGGTCTTCGAAATTTGAACGTTCAAACGCAGGCATCCTACTAATGAAGTCATGAGTAAAGCCACGCACATCACCCTCCCCTTCATCCCCTCCCCTCAAGGGAGGGGAAATATTATAACCCTCTCCCCTGGAGGGAGAGCCTGCCTGTCCGGTAGGCAGGGGTGAGGGGGCTTGACTTATGAACTCCTTTTTAACTGCCTCCTCTTCATTGTTCTTCCCGTAAGAAAAAGGGATTTCGCCATTAATAGGGCCAACGGAATATTCATTGTTCTCGCCTTCAAGTTTCAGGTCCTTAAGCTTTAGGTCCCCATTAATGCTGAACCCGGCATTGTTGTAACCGGCAGAGATATCCGCTGAGATAGAACCATCCATGCCTGCATAAAGAAGCTTATCAGGGAAGATATCCCAAAAAGAATTCCTGATATCTTCTGGTTTTGTATTGGGCAAAGACGCACTTATCTTTATTTCTCTGTCTTTTGCTGCAAAAGCAGAGGCCCTTCCTGAGATCTTTGTATGCAGACTCCCCGTACCTGCATCAGCCGTAAAAACAATATCTTTTCCGATGAAATCAATGCCGGCCTTCAAAAAACCGTTTTTCAAAAGACCGGTGCTTTTTTCTGTTTTGAGAACAGAGATCTTCTCTGCATCGATTCCTGCCTTGCCATGCAGGATCTCCGCAGAATCCGCAGTCAGATCAATGTCAGCATGTCTTATATTTCCTGCCACACTATATGGCATCTTAATAAATCCTTCAACTGCCTTTGATATGATCCCTGCGTCAATATTAGCTGCTGTTGCCTTTATCTTAATAGGATAATGAGAACCTGATAATTTCCCGTTTGCATTCAGTTTTAAGTTTCCTCCTGCAATTACGGCATCAGTCAACTCAACGACAAAATTGTCTCCAAAGAGATTTCCCCTGCCTGCAACTGAGCCAATACGAATATCCTTCATGCTGATCTCACCTGCTGAAAAAATGATATTTCCTTCGGCCCTCTCTTTATTTATTTTAAAGTTCATATCAAGGCCGATCTTTTTTGCTTCTGCCTTTTCTTCAGGGTAAAAGATGTGCATATTTCTTGCTTTAACATTATGATTCTGGTCCTTAATAATACGGTCATTAGTAAAGCCGCATACATCACCCTCCCCTTCATCCCCTCCCCTCAAGGGAGGGGAAATAAGAGGCTGATCACTCAAGGGAGGGGAAGTATTACATCCCTCTCCCCTGGAGGGAGAGCCTGCCTGTCCGGTAGGCAGGGGTGAGGGGGCCTTACTTATGAACTCCTTTGTAACAGGAATACTTAGATCTATCTGGTCAGCAGTCAAGCTTGCGATCCCTGCATCGATCTTGAGATCATTGAGGGCAATAAGATCTTTTTCATATTTTATATTCATGCTCCCTTTAAGTGCGTTTACAACCCTTCCGTCGTATTTAATTCCTTCTGCATTAAAATCAAAAACAGCAGATATTTTTTTTCCTTTTAATCTGCCGTTTGTATTGATATTAAAATTGTCCGCATGAGCAGCTTTGTCTCCTTTTGCCTTGACATCTATCGGTGCCAAACCCGCAGAAACGATAAAGGTTATGTCATCGTTTCTCCCTTTCATCTCTGCAGATAATTTGATATCAGCAGGTTTTACCATATAATCTTTTGCCTTCAGTATCTTTGCTTTGGCATCAGCCTTGATAGAAACTTTTTTTGCGTAAGAAAAAACTGCTTTGGCATTTATATTATCAACATCTGCATCTCCGGTCTTAACACCTGCATTAATAATATTTATCGAACCTGATATTTCAGGCAACAGAGAGTCCGGTCCGCTTTTTATATTTATATTGTCAGAGGCAATGACACCGCTTACTTTAATGCCTTTAAGAAAATTGAATCCGCTGATATCCAGCCTTTTGATCCTGAGATCAGCTGTATAATTTGGTTTACTGAATATGTCCCTGATAATTCCCTTCATCTGTATTTCAGAAGCGTCATCAGCATCAAGAGAAATCTCATTGATCGCAAAAATACCATCCTGAATATTGAAGAAAGAATCTGATTTAAGCTCGATATCCTTTATATTGCGGGTAAAATTAAAATAACCGGAATGTTTTATTTTTAGTCCGGATTTAATACTAATTCCATCTTTCATATCTCCATCTGCATTTATCTGCATATCAACGGCGATCTTGTCAGTATCTATTTTGTATTTGTTAAACATATCCCTGAATTCCGACAAGGAGAGGTCCTTTGCCTTCAGTGAAACACTGAATGTTTTCGTCTCTGTCTTGGGATATGCCCATCCTTCAACTGTAAATTTATTTCCGCCAAGAGCCATCAAGTTCAGGCTTATAAGGGTCTTTACGTCCTGTTCAGAAGAAAGATTTTTGATTTTCAGGTTTATTTGTTCGTTCCTGAACTGTTCATCTTTATTAATACCTATTTTGCCAAAAGTCATACTTAATTCATCTACATGATATTTAGCCGTAGATTTTTTTGTCAGAAACACCATGAGCTTGTCCGAAACATTGATTTTGTTGTTATTGTCCTTGATCAGGGTCAGCTCAGGAGAGATTATCCCGATATCTCTGAAATAAAAAACCCCGTGGAATAGTTCCATGAATTTTATATTCAGGTTAATGTTTTTTATATTGAGAAGCTGCCCCTCTGGAAAACCTTCAGGGTTTTTGACAGAAATGTCATTAACATTAATTCCTGATAAAATAGAGAATGAAATGTCACCTATATCAACCTTCTGACCAATAGCAGAACTTGCCCTGTCAGTTGCCTTCTCGATCAGTTCCTTCTTCAGGTCCTGATAAAAAATATACAGAAAAGAACTTGCAACAATAACGACAATCAGCAATACAGCAGAAGCTATCTTTAATATCCGCTTTTTCCCAAATCGCATAATCTAATTTTACACTACTTGCAGGGAATTACTAAGAAGTTCATACGTAGAGACCCCTCGCCCGTGCCTACTGGACAAGCAGACTCCCCCGTCAAAGGAGAGCATTATAACATTTTCCCTCCCTTGAGGGGAGGGGATCAAGGGGAGGGTGAAAACAACATCTATGTCACCCCCTCCCTAACCCTCCCCCCTCAAGGGGGAGGGAAGTTTATGGACCTTTCATAGTAAAACATGGAAGCGGCATTATTTGTCCGATAGTCATACAGTCCCCACCCCCATTGGTGAACTTAATTCAGAGAGTTCTCTGATGCGGAAAAAATTACTTTAATGTATAAGGTCCAACATTTCAGACAATGACATAATACTTGGAATCCGAAGATTGTAAAATCCTCACAGACTATGGATTTCAAGAAATTTTTGCCCGTATCAGAGAACTCCTCAAACTAAAACGGGCAGGGATAATTGGAACACCCT
>MHDW01000118.1:0-4265 GCA_001803645.1 Nitrospirae bacterium GWC2_42_7
TCATTATTGTCTCAGGCATCGACACAGAGAGCTCATAGCCTTCCCTGCGCATCATTTCGATAAGTATCGCCAATTGGAGTTCGCCTCTTCCCATGACCTTGAAAGAGTCCATATTCTCAAAATCTACTTTTATAGAGACATTGTAGAGCAGTTCTTTTTCGAGCCGCTCCCTGATATTTCTTGAGGTCACATATTTGCCCTCTTTACCGGCTAATGGTGATGTATTTACCGAAAAGAGCATGGATATTGTCGGCTCGTCAACCTTTATCCTCGGCAAAGGCATAGGCCTTTCTATATCAGTGATAGTATCTCCGATATTTATACCTTCAATGCCTGCAAGCGCAACAATATCGCCTACTGAGGCTTTTAATGCATCAACCCTTTCAAGCCCTTTGAATTCATAAAGTGAGGTCACTTTGGTCTTAATGACATCACCTTTGTTATTTATCATCGCCACCAGGTCTCCCACTTTGGTAGAGCCTGAGAATACACGGCAGATGGCAAGCCTTCCAACATAATCGTTATAGTCTATATTTGTTACAAGGATCTGGAGAGGTGCATCAGGGTCCCCTTCAGGAGCAGGGATAGTCTTTATAATAAGATCGAACAAGGGACCGAAATTAGTTGCATCGCTTTCCATATCCATTTTAGCTATCCCGAGTTTAGAGTTTGTGTAGACTATAGGGAATTCGAGCTGTTCCTCTGTTGCATCCAGATCAATAAAGAGGTCATATAATTCATTCAGCACATCCTGTATCCTTGCATCCGGACGGTCTATCTTATTGATCACTACAATAGGAGGAAGATTCAGGTCGAGCGCTTTTTTAAGAACAAATCTCGTCTGGGGCAGAGGGCCTTCAGAGGCATCAACCAGCAGGAGCACACCGTCTACCATCTTCAGGGTTCTTTCGACCTCACCCCCGAAATCAGCATGGCCGGGTGTATCAACAATATTTATCTTCACACCCATATATTCAACAGCCGTATTTTTTGCCATAATGGTAATGCCCCGCTCTCTTTCGAGGTCAATGTTGTCCATTACTCTTTCCTGAAGCTTTTCGTTCGAGCGAAAAATGCCGGACTGCCTGAGCATTCCGTCAACAAGAGTTGTTTTTCCATGGTCAACATGGGCAATGATAGCAATGTTCCTTAAATCTTCACGTTTCATAATAAATAATTTTTCCTTTTGTAATTAAACTCCTGAATACAATGAAAGGTCAGAGAAATTTGCCTTAAATTTTACTTCAGAGATTTTTTTTCCGGGGGCTGATAAACAGTCATATATATTTTAGTTCAAATATGGCTGAAATGGCAAGCAGCAGTGATATTTTCAGGATGCAAATAAAAAAAGCAGACAGACAATCCGAAGACCTGCGCTAAAGTCTTGAGGATTGCTTGTCTGCCTTTATATGTCTTGTAAAAATCCTATTAACTAAGGTGCTTATTGACCAGCTTGGTCATTTCGAACATAGAAACAGTCTTCTTGCCGCCGAATACAACCTTAAGATTGTCGTCTGCATTAATGTTTCTCCTGTTCACTGAGTCCTGAAGCTTGTTTTTCTTAATGTACTGCCAGAGCTTCTTGGTCACTTCTGTCCTTGGGATGGGCTTGCTGCCGACAACCTTTCCAAGCGCATCGCTGATATTCATCGGTTTCATGAAAGCAGCATTTGGTTTCCTTTTGGTCTTAACTTTCTTTACAGCAACTTTCTTCTTTACAGCCTTTTTGGGAGCAACTTTCTTTGCAGCAGCCTTTTTGGGAGCAACTTTCTTTGCAGCAACTTTCTTCTTTACAGCCTTTTTCTTAACCATAATTACCTCCTATAATTTATAAGCATCTCAATGATGCTGTTTCAAGACGAAAACAAGCTATCAAAATCGTACTAAACATTCGCTAAATTGTCAATAAAAATTCTCATTTATCAGTATATAATTTATAAGATGTCTAAACTCTTGGCCTGTTTTTTGAAAGCAGACAGATCAAAACATTGTTTGGCCTGATAAATGTTATTCCTTTTTTTATCATAAATTCTCTTTAATTCTAAGATAGCCTCTTCTGTCAGCACTGTTTTTATCCGGCTCATATTCATTTATGTCCCTGTGCTAAATTGTTTTATTGTCTGCTTTTTTTCATGAGCACTGCCCTGCTAAGAAACACTTTCGGGCTTTCAACAGGCACAAGTCCGGAATCAACGGCTTTTTTGACAGTTTCTTGAAATGCTGTTTTTGAAACATGAAACAACGGTTCTACAATGAGAATATGCCCGTCCGGTTTTAACCTTGAAATTATTTCATGAAGAAGCTTTTCCTGATCAAGCGTTTCGTGGACCATATAAAAAGCCAGGACAAAATCAACGTTTTCTGCCAAGCCTATTTTGTTCTCTTCTGATCTAAGCAGTGTGATGCGTTTCTCGAGTTCAGTTCCTTTTATTTTATCCCTTAGTTTCTGAAGCATCTCTTCCTGCAGATCAGCGGCTATGACCTGTCCGGATTTCCCGGCCATGAGAGCTATTTCAACAGAGAAAAAGCCCGGACCGCATCCCAGATCCAGAACTGTCATCCCTTCTTTAATATAAGGCCCCAATATCTTATGAGGATCCTGCAGCCATCTTCGGATTGCATTATCGAGAATGCCTGCCATTTTAGCCGGACATATATGTTTTCTTTCATTGCACACAATATTTAAATCCTTCTAAGGGGTCTGACTGCCTCAACAATGTTTTGTTCTGTTTATTTTACCCCAACCTTTTTCCAGAACAGAAGCCCGGGACATATCCCTGTAATACCGGCAAATGAAAGCATTATGACCGGCAGATATAAAAACCAATGGACCTTATCAAAACCAGTAAGCATTATTCCGATAAAAACCATTACAGCAATTGATATGAATTGCATTCTTAAAGCAGTCATCTCTAACCTCCCAAATTATTCATTAAAAAACATATTAGCACATTAAGAATATTCTGAATTTTTACTGGTTAAAAAAGTAACACCTGCAAATAAAGCAGCCTGCCATGTTTTTATCCGCAAAAAAATTACTCAAATAATATGCATCTACCAGTGTCTGTATTTAATACCAGCCAGTGCTAGTTTTTAGTGTGCACTGGCTGGTATTAATCCTTTTTCAAGAAGAGCTTAATTATCTGACATGTATTCCAGTGTAATGGTAACCGTCCGGTTGAAGGCCCGGGCTTCCGGCGTCATATTGTCGAACAACGGGTCCTTGGGACCAACACCGCTTTGGCGAATGTTGTCGCCGGAACTTTCCCCGTATGCTGCTGACAACATCTTGTAGACCGACAATGCCCGGCGCTGCGATAGCTTGATGTTGTAGTTCTCCTTGCCGATGTTATCAGTGTGTCCAACGATCTCAGCCGTTGCCAGTGGTAATTCCCTTATGCGCGCAGTGATTGCATTGACGATCTCCTGGTTGCGGGCAGAGATGGTGTCGCTGTCAAAGGCAAAGAGGATAAGGGCATATTTTTCCTGAACTCTGAAATCCTGCTTCTGAGCCATCCGCTGGCTGGTCTGGATGAAATTAACCTTGACCGGACCAGCAGTTAATGCAAGCTCCTGTCCCTTGCGGTCCTTTACAACCATTTTGAGCGTGATATCACCGCCAACAGCCATCTCGTTGAGGTTTCGGGGCTTCAGCAATATCTTGATCTCAGCCGGCGGTGCTCCCTCGCCTGATAGTTCTCCAAGTCTCCCGTTGTTGTTAGTCGCAAGTACAGTCCAATGCGCAACACCGTGGGCTGCGTTCACTGCCGGGATGAGGCTCAGCGCTTCAGCATCGATCCTGGTTGACAAGTAGGTACTGCGGACTGGGGCAAGGATCGCGGAATCATCCGAGCGTATCTCCACTCTGCGGTTTTCAGCCTGGCCTTCCTCCAGCCTACTGGTGCTGGGGATCTCCGGCAGATTACGCGCATCTGTACTGATCCGGTCAGGGGCAATGTTCCAGACCGTCTGCATATAATCCCTTACTGCCTCGGCACGCGCTGTGGAAAGCTTCTGGTTACGTTTCTCTGTACCGATATTATCATTGCATCCTGTCAGCATGATCGTTGCTGTTGGATGGTCTGTCAGGCGCTTGCCGATAATGTTCAACACCTGATAGTATTTTTCGAGCGTATCACGGAAGCGCTGTTCATCAAATGCTGAGGTCTCCTCCGGCCCGGCAAGACGCACATATTGTGCGGAGAGGTCACTGGAGCCCTTGAGGAAGTATATGTGCCCGAGCAAAGGAGAGGAGTCGATAGTCT
>MHDW01000118.1:4316-8495 GCA_001803645.1 Nitrospirae bacterium GWC2_42_7
AATGCTCTGCTCCTTGCTGTCCAGGACCTCCATGCTGACCTTGATATCGCCGCCGGCAGCAAGTTTTCCCAAGTCATCTGTTGTAAGCGGAACTATAATCTCTGCCGGGGGTGTCCCCTCTCCGGTCTTCTCGGCCAGAGTGCCTCCGGCATTGGCAAGGATCACTTTCCAGCTCGCAATACTATAGGCCGTATCCAAGACTGGACTCAGTTTTAATGCGGAGGTATCGATCCTGCTGATGACAAAAACGCTTTTTGCAGAAGCAACGCCTGCAGACTCTTCTGCTTGTGATGAGGCATCAAAGGCCTCGAGTTCATTAATCTCCAAACTGGCCGGGGCAACCGCCAGAGTCCCTGTGGTCGGGAACAGGTAGCTGACCACATAGTAGTGCTGCATTTTCGAAGCAACGCTCTGGAATATCGGAACCAGGTTTGTCTCTGATGTTGCCTTCCATATCTCTCCTCGGTTTTCTTCAGCAAAAGTTTTCAGAAATTTGTCTGTTGCAAGACCCGGCATGTAGTCGATCGCATAGGCATTGAAACGCGCCAGTCCTTCCGTTGCTCGGATAACGTCCTTTTCCTTGTATGCGCTGTTCAGGTCTTCACCGTCGGAGAAGACCACCATAAATCTGGGCTCGTCCACCGGCAATGACCGGATGAGTTCAAGGCCGGCCAGCATCCCCTCGTACAGCACAGTGGTTGCAGTTATTCCGTCACGGTAGACCTCTGCAACGAAGTTCTTTAACTCTCCCAGCTTGTTTGATTTAAAAGTCCGTACACGCAGGTCGCGGCCTCCCATGATTATCTTCTCCTTACTGCTGAAGACCACTATCTGCACCTGGTCGATAGGCCGGACTATTTTCAGCAGTTCGTCCACCCCGGCAAGCAGCGGCTCGATGGCGTTGCGCTGGCGCATGGAATCAGAGTTGTCCAGAACCAGGATTATATTGCGCGGCACATCCAGGCTCTCCGAAAGCGGTTGAGCTGCAATGATCCTGGCAGTCCTACCGGCAGCTGTCACAACAAAGTCGTCTTTTGTCAAACCGAATATTGGAATATTCACAGCATCACTAACCGAGATCAGAACCTTACTATCATTGATCTCCCGTTCCACTGTCACGATAGCTCCCTTCTTACCTGCTCTCACCTGCAACTCTGACTCATCAGCTGCTAAAGCCTGGCTGACAAACAGCAGGCTTATCAACATAATAAAAAGCCAACTGGTTCGCTTTCCATACTCTTTAGACATTCGTTCAATCCGCCGAAGGCAGGGACTGCTTTTAACGATAGCTTCATCACGAATAGCTTTTAACTCGATCATAATCTTTTTCTCCTTGTGTGAGTTTCTTGTTTGATGGGAATACTATTCCGTCAGTGTGATAAAATGTTTGCCTTTACTTCAACAGAAAGCCAATCTTTCTGCAGCAACACTTTCTAATCGAACGTACTTATATTATAGTTCCAAAAACAGGGAATTCAATGGTCATTAAAAAAAATAAATATGAACAGATGCCCAATCATTTGGTATATGCTTTTCCTGATATTCCTTTTTATCCGACGATAAGCAAAGCCACGTAAGGAACAACATTAAATACCAGAAAAATAATTTTAAACAACCCAAGAAACGAGTAAATAACAACATTGTAGGTCTCTCTGGGAATGGGGAACCATTTGCTTTGTATGCGATAGATCAAATCCGCTGCAAAAATGAGGAACACTACCCACAAAAGGTAGATGCCGCCATTTATGATCGTGCACCACATAAAGAGTGTTGTTAGTGTCTGAATATCCATGATGCTCCTTTCTTATATCTCTGAATTCAACAATTATTATAAGACCTGCTGTCCCTCTCTATCTAAAAAAACAATACCACATTCCAGATCATCATAAAAGAAAAAATGGAATTAAATAATAAACGATAATTAAACTACTTGGTTTTTTATGGTATTAAGACATAAAGAAATAGGCGAGGGGAATGTAAAAAAGGAAATTTCTAATGATATAGTGGTAGTTCATATAGTATTTATTTTGTGCGCCAGACATCCTGCTCCAAAGCCGTTATCTATATTCATAACCGCGATTCCCGGCACGCATGAATTAAGCATCGCAAACAGCGCAGTAAGGCCGCCGAGGCTTGTACCATATCCTACTGATGTCGGCACTGCGATGATAGGCTTGTCTGTCATACCGCCGACAACAGATGGGAGCGCTCCTTCCATGCCTGCAACCACCACAATTACGCGGGAATCTTTTATATGGCCTTTATTATCCATCAGCCTGTGAAGCCCTGCTACACCAACGTCGTAAACCGTGGTTACTTTGCTGCCAAGGAATGATGCGGTTACTGAAGCCTCCTCAGCAACCGGAATATCAGATGTGCCTGCTGTAAGCACAAGCAGATTGCCCTTTTTCTTTTTTTCTTCTCCGACTGAGATCATTCCTGAGGCTGAATGAAAAACAGCTTCTTTGATCCGAAGGGAAGTGTGGATTTTTTTTGAGGCTCTTGTAATAAGGAATCCATTTCCTTTTTTGTACATAGACCGCGCTATTTTTACAACCTGTTCAACTGTTTTGCCTGAGGCAAATATTACTTCAGGGACACCCTGCCGCAGATGCCTGTGGTGGTCTATCTTTGCGAATGAGATATCCTCATAAGGCAGATGCTTAATGCTGTCCAGGGCTTCTTTGACAGACACCTTGCCTGCTTTCACTGAACTGAGAATATCGGTTATCTTTACTTTGTCCATGTTAGATGTGTATTAATTTTAGCACATTAAAACAAATACAACAGCGAGAATTGTGGTCAGTTCTTATATCAGCCCAATTAATTCACAAAATTTACTGAAGGCAGAAAGGATATAGTATTTGAGCGGTTTTATTTGAACGATATTCAAACCGTATGCATTCTGATAAATAGAGAGTTCAAATACCTCGGAGCGCAACGAGCCTGCCTGACCGGTAGGCAGGAATGAGCGAGAATATTATATCCTTTCGTTAATATCAGAGCTTGTGAATTAACTGTGCTATCAGGTTTTTCATTGAGCAGGTGTTACGGTGAAAAAAATAAAGGCAGAGAGTTTTTATGCCCTCTGCCCTCAATAAATAAAGGTGAAGCGAAATTACTAAAGAAGGCCTTTTTCCCTTAAATACTCTTCGCTCGGGATCTCAACAGAGCTTGCGCCGCCGCCGTAAGAGTACATAAGCTTTCCGACGTCGATCATTTCTCTCATTGCTTTTTTGACTTCGTCAGGCTCTACGCTCTGCTCTGCAGATACGCCCTTGATGATGTCTTTTTCTTTCAGTTTCTTTTTGCCTTTTGCAGCTTCGCAGAAAGCATAGATTTTATTTTTTAATTCTTCTTTTTCCATGTTCTCTCCCTCGTCCTTTATTAGTAGTTAGCAATAAAAATAGTCAGTAGTAAGGTGTACACCTTACTACTGACCATCAATCCTTAATCTACTGAAATTACCATTTGAATGTTGAGGCTGTCCTCATTGTGTCTCTCATAAATGTAAAGTCATCGATGGACTGGAATGTAAAGTCGATATCTGTCAGCTTGAAGAATCTCTCCCAGCCTATTCTCTCGATCCATTCACCTACCCTCTCGCCTTTTCTTGCGTGAGATGCATATACCTCAACAATGTGCTTAACAGCTGCAACAACCTTCGGCCATCTCGGTGGCTCGTTTGAGATATAAGGAATTACGAGCTTTGAGAATTTCGGGTTGCTTCTGAGGCTGTTGATCTTGCCGCCGACAACTATTGCAACGCCATCACGCTCTGCATCTTTGATGCTGATAGGCGGACAAACTGTGAAGCAGTTACCGCAGTACATGCATTTTTCAGCATTGATCTTAACGCTCTTGTTTGCAGGATCAGGGCTAATTGCACGGGTCGGGCAGGAGCCGATAACTGTCGGAAGTTCGCACATGTTCTTGAAGTTCTCATGCTGGACTGTAGGGACCTTTGTGTGGACTGCAACAACAGCGATATCAGAGCAGTGCACAGCGCCGCACATATTAACGCAGCATGCAACAGCAAGTCTGACCTTGTTCGGCAGTCTTGTGTTATCAAAATACTGATAAAGTTCATCCATCATGGCTTTAGTAATGCCAGAAGCGTCTGTGCAGGCACCATGGCAATGTACCCATCCCTGTGTATGTACAACGTTGGTTATACCA
>MHDW01000118.1:8604-9620 GCA_001803645.1 Nitrospirae bacterium GWC2_42_7
GCAGATGGCCGCCGCAATATTTCTCCGCAAGTTCACAATGCTCGCGAATCGTATCGGTTGCCAATATTCTGGGGGATGCAACTCTTACTGTCCATATTTTATCTCCACTCTCAGCCACATGAACCATGGTGGTAGGGGAAATCACTTCATGATATTTCCATTTACCGTAATTTTTCTGAATTACTGGCGGTAAGAACTGATGAAAGTCAGGTGGTCCGACATCTGTTTTTCTCTGAGGTACTGCCATTTCTTTATTCCTCCTTAAATTAATTTAAAGTTATATTTAAAAGTTCCATTTTCCGGTTTTCTTTTCTTCAGCTTCTTTTGCCTTGTAGGATTCGACATCAGCATCTGTATAGAACATGAACGGATCTTTTCTCGGCTCTCTTATCTGCTGGGCCTGTGGCTCTACGCCGATAGCTTCGAGGAAGGATCTCATGCCTTTAATTTCAATAACTTCGCCAATTCTCTCTCTCGGCTTTCCGTTATCATCCCACCAATCCCATATCTTGCGGATCAGGTCTTTCAGTTCAGTATACGGAGGCTCAAGTTTAATAAATGGAACTATAACCCATGAGAGTAAAGAACCGACAACGATAGGGGCCTTACTTCCCATACAGATGGTAGCTCCCCTTTCACCGCTCGGCTTTAAAGCCTTTGTCATTCTTGTGATGCAATGCATACACCTGTTGCATTCAGCATTATCGATCTTCAGCTCTTTGCCATCATAGCTCATGCACTGTGTAGGGCACATGCTTATAACTTCAGCATTGATGTCCATTTTTCCGGCATAATTCTTGACCTCTGCCTGGTCTATTTTGATATCACCCTTCCACGTCCCGATTATCGACATGTCAGCACGGGCAATTGCAGCAACGCAGTCACATGCGCACCCTGATGACTTTATCTTGAATTTGTAGGAAAATGAAGGCCTGTGAAGTTCATCCTGAAATTCCTGGGTAAGATTATACGTAAGTCCCAGGGTATCATAATTTGACCATTCACAGCGTGCCGGG
>MHDW01000119.1 GCA_001803645.1 Nitrospirae bacterium GWC2_42_7
TTTGGGATTGCTTCGGGATAAAGCTCCTCGCAATGACGTGTACTATCTGTATTTGTTTTGATACCCTGTGGCTTGCTACAGGGTTCTTCATTCAGAATATTTCAAGGCCTATCTGTTTGAAATGTTCGTCAAATGTAAAAGCCTTATGAATTTTCAGATTTCTCATTAATACAAAACTTGTACAATCTGTAAAGCTCAATTCTTTATCTCCGTATTTTTTGAATACTTCCCAGGCCTTAAGCCTGTCTTCCAGATTTACATCTACGATGCTGACTATACTGCTTTTCAGGAGAGACTCTCCAAAAGTAACTGCTGCCTGAGGTGAAATCCTGTATCTTATGAGGCTTTTGGGAGCGGAGGGGGGTGCCATTATGATATAATTAAAAAAAATCAGGAGGCCCAAAAATGAAGGTTGTAAAACTGGATAATAATATATACAGGAAGGCCGAGAAGCTATCCAAAACCTACGGCGTAAAAGTAAACGTACTAATATCGGAAGCTTTAAATCGGGGGCTTGAAGCAGTGAGCGAGAAGAGTGTGCTTGAACTTTACACAGGCCGCAGAATAACCCTCCAGAAAGCAGCGGAAATGCTTTCCACAGATATATGGGACATGATAGAGAGGCTTAAGAAGACTGATATACACATAGACTATTCAAGAGATGAGTTTGTCGAGGATTTAAAATAGATGCATGGTGATGTTGTCTGCAATGCATCACCTTCTTACCTGACGCCATATCCAAAGCCCTTCTCACAGCCTCGGAATTGTCCGTTACATTAAAAGCTTTTTTGATTTTTTCTATTTCACTTCTTTTAACTTCCAGGTGTTCTATAGTCACAATATTTGCCTTTGACATTCTGTTTTCTCCTTCCGCGATTTATTCTTAATATAGCAAATAACTTTTGCTTAATCCTATGCCGATCTTTTCGACCTTTCTCAGCGGCAGCAAAGATTTGATCAAGGAGACTACCTTTTGGCTATTGCTCTTTTGAACCATTGTGTTTGCCGAGGAGAGCGGATTTTATGGGGGGGCTGATAAGGGATAAGTTATAGCAATTTAGAAATGTCCGGGTTTAACTCTGCGACCTTTGTTGGATTAGTTGTAGTTTTTGAGAAGAGTTGTAAATACAATAAGGCAAAGCCTTTGATGTTAACAAAGAATTCAGCCGCCGGGCGGTAGGGGAGAGCATACGCAAAAGCCTCAACGGAAATCGACCGCGAATGTTACCGGTCGACTGCAATGACTGGTTCGCATTCCCATTCTCAGTTTTCCATGAAGTAGTCGGAGTCCAATCGTTTCAACTCGTATGTGGCGTCAGTGGCAACACCGACACCGAAGTCGATCATGAGTTGAGCAAGTTGCTGGCCATCAATCAGGATGATCTTACTGTCAATGGATGACACATATTCCTGTGCGCTCTGCGAGAAATCGGAAGTTGTGATGAAAATTCCTTTGCGGGCACGTTTGCCCTGCAATGCACCTGCAAACTTCTGGATTTCTGGACGAGAAATAGTGTTTTCCCATTTCTTGGCTTGAATGTAGATGATGTCCAAACCAAGACGATCTTCCTTGATGATGCCATCAATTCCTTCATCTCCGCTCCGGCCTATGGCCTGACCAGCATCTTTTCTGGAACCGCCATACCCCATTTTGATGAGGACCTCAACAACAACCTTCTCAAAAAAATCGGGGGCTGACGATTTTAATTGCGAGATAAGCTCGCTTGCAAGGTTTTCTCGTAGCGTCATGTACGCTTCTTCCAGTCGTTCCGCTGGAGTCTTGCTCTCCAACTCGTCGGATATCAAGGAGGCATCTTCCACTTTCCGGTTATCCTTTTGACTCGCTCGTGCCTCAATGAATTCCGGAAACTGCCGCAGAAATCGGAGGTTGATTTCGGATAGAGACTGCCCAAGAACTTGCGTGCCCCGTTCAGTTATACGAAAGACGCCGCGTCGTGTGTTTTCAAGAAGATTAGCCATCTTCATGTAGGCACGCGCCCAAGCAACGCGATTATGGAAAACGAGTTGCTGTCCGCTGGGGAGGAGGTGCTTCTGCTCGTCATCTGTAAGGCCGAATTCCTGCGTCAGTACATCGATTGATTCACGATGCGTATGTTCTTGCCCGTCGGCACAGAATTTGAGAAGTGGAAGCATGATGCGCTGGAAATCAGGTATGGCCATGTTGCCATTCCTTTCTCATGCGAACCAGTTATTGAGTAGTTTTCTGAATAACATCACACAATTTTATCATTTCCGGTTACTTTTAGCACAAAAATATGATTTTCTATTTGCATAAGTACCCCTTCTTTATCATCATTCACGAGTCTGTCTGTTCTGTCTACAGGCAGGCAGTACTTGTTTGTATTTCATAAACTATCCTGAACCTCCCCAGCCCCGGAGGGGATTAAGAAAGGTTTTGAGCGAAGAAATGTCTGATAAGGCCAAAAGAGATTTTAAGGGTAGAGGTATTTTTTTCGCGTTCCTTTAGAATAAAAAACTAGTTTAAATCATGAATGACTCCGCCTTTTGGATGATTTTGCTCGATACTTTGCCTGTTCTTCAAAAACAAGAAGCCCTTGATGTGTCTCAAGCATTGCAGCGTCGCGAAGATAATTACGAGCATCAGTTTCAACCCCAATTCTTTCGGCGACCCGCTTTAGGTCGATTCGATTTAGCACATCGATAGTAACAGGTCTCTTTGCATCAAAAAACACGAGCGAATGAAGAAACCGTTTTGTGATGTCGGAATTAAGGAGGTGACATACGAAAGTCGCTTCCTGCTCGGTGCTGCATGCAATGGAGTAACAGGTATCGTCTAAAACCACTGGTTTGTTCTTATGTTTTCCGACGACAACGAACCGGCAATTTTTGTAAAGACCGGAGATTGCTACCTTCCATGGAGCGAAAGTGTATTCTCCAACACCGAATACCGAGAACCGTGGACGCTTTTGATAAATGATGCTCTGACGTCGATCCAGAACATCTGCGTGACGCAGCAAATAAGCCCAAGTCTTGGGTGCGGTTGACCTTATAGTCTCTGTGTCATCGCCGGGCTTGCGCTGAGTGACAAGAACATAGCGTTGCGGTATTAGTCTATCATTGGCGAGGTCGGAAGATTTCAATAAGGGAAAGAGGTAGGTAGGTTCAAGTTTAATGTGTTCATCGAAACCGTTTACCAACGTGTCGCCTGATTTTTCAAACTCCATGGCGGAAGCTGCATCATGCTTAACGCCGGAGCGCCATGTATAGTAGGCGACCCCATCAAGATCTCTCAACCTGTTATATTCATCTACGTCTGCTACGAGATTCCTGCCTATGAGGCCGAAGGTCGTCAGTCTGTGATCGAAGGTAAGATCGGAATAGACACCGGCCGTAGGCAACAGGTCCGGAATGCCTGTATGAACAACAAGCAAACAGGCATCAACCGAAACCCCGAAGTGCAACGCGGCATCGATCAAATGAAGACTTGCCCGACCGATATTGAAACGGTTGAGCCATCCGTGACGGAGCACTTTCCGTGCTGTGGAAGTCTTGCAGAGCATGGCTATGCATCCGCGCTGCCTATCAAGGGCTTCGAGGAGTTTGATCAACATCCATTCCGAAATGTCAAAGTTGGCCTTGCCTGTCTTTGCGGCAAACCCTATATGATTTTGAAAGTTCGTTTTTTCTGGAAGGTTAGCGCTTCCCATTACTCCAAGTGCGGAATTGGTGACCCAGGGAGGGTTTCCGATTACAAGGATTTCACCGTGAAATGGTGCGAAGAAGTCTTTCCAATCGAAGGTAAAAAAATCTTGCTGCGCCACATGCCAATGCCCCTTGGCCGAATCACGAACCTGTTTGCGTAAAGCGGCGATATAGTCCGCATTGATATCGAATGCAAATATTTGGTGTGCTTTATGAAAAACGTTATTTGCTGCAACTGCAAAACTACCTTGTCCGCATGTCGGCTCTACGATTACAGATGGCAAAACACCCGAGTCACGGAGAAATGCCGCAACAGTATCAGCCAAGCCACGAGGAGTCTGAAAATCTCCATATTCCATTTTAGTTTTTTTTATCATGCTATGCGCTGAACACCAGAGACTTTGCCTGCCTGCGCAATGACGCGGGCGTATTGAAGACGCCACTGAAGGGCGTTTGAAATGGTCAAGTAACCGACTTGTGGTCGTTTTTTTAGGATCTCCTTCGCCAATTCCGATGCTTGAATTTCGTCCACGGGTAAAAATCGTTCTGTCATGAATGCGACAAGATCATCCGCGTTGCCATCATTGTCCAGAATCTTGATGATTCCTGTAGTTGTCTGGAAGTCCCCAGTCTGACTGCTTTCGATAAAGATAACGTGCTTGATATCCAGAGTTGCAGTTCTTGATTTTCGTTCGTCTTTCTTGTCATAAGCGAATACCAAAAGTGAATATCCAAGCCCATATATTTTCTGGCGAGCCGACTTAAAGGGACAAGAGGATTGTGGTTGTCGAATACTAGTCACCTTTATATCAATATCTAACTTAGGAAAGTCTATCCCTTTAGCAGAGGAACCTCGTGTGTATTCGTACTTCTTCTGAAGTGATTCTTGAAACTTGTGTTCTAAATAAGTGCCGACGGCCTTGCCATCTGTTACGCCATAGAGTGACTTTTCTTTATGACCGGATTCAGTATCGGCGAAAGCCTTGGCTTCGGCTTTCAAAAGCTGGACAGTTAGTTTTTGCATATAATTACTCCCCAAAATAATAAGTTATTTTATATGTTTCGTTAATATTGCACATTTTATCATTTCCGGTTACTTTTATCACAGAAAAATTGTTTTCTATTTGCATAAGTACCCCTTTCTCCTCATCCTGCAAGAGCCTGTCTGTCCTGCCTACCGGGAAGCAAACAATTATGCACGGTGAAACTTATATATGCTAAAATAAAACCACTTGGAGGATGATATGCAAAAAACTATAGATGTTATATATGAAGACGGCGTATTTAAGCCTGTTAAGAAGGTCAGATTGCCTGAACACACAAAGTTGAAAATCACTGTTTCGGGTGGAGAAGAAAAAGATTCTGCTCTGATTGCAAAAAGACAGTCTGAAGCCCTTCTTTCCCTTGCGGGTTTATGGTCAAGCGGGGACAGCTGTGTAAGCGAAGACACCGATAAGTATCTCTAGGGACCTTCCAGAAAATAGTGGACTCGGTCTTCGTTGACACTTCTGCTGTAATGGAACGGCTTGTGACAAAGAAGTCTTTTGCATTCGATATTCACTTTATTCAATACGGGAAGTTTTCAGTCCTCCCTTAATCATTGTCGGGATTTATTTTTTG
>MHDW01000120.1:0-5295 GCA_001803645.1 Nitrospirae bacterium GWC2_42_7
GCTTATGAAAAGAGTTTTTATATCAGGTTTTATTTTTTTTATCGATTCATAGGCTTCTTTCCCGTTCATGTTAGGCATTATGACATCCATGATTATTAGATCCACAGTATCCTGGTGTTTTATAAACTTCTCCACAGCTTCTGCTCCATCAGAAGCCTCGATGACCGTATATTCGTACTCTTCCAGAATATTTGATAGTATATGTCTGGACTGTCGATCGTCTTCAGCGACAAGGACAGTTTCAGTCCCATGTGCTATCCTGCCAAGGGTTTTTGCCGCTTCCCTTTCCGCCCCTTGTTTAACTAACGGCAGATATAGATCAAAGGTCGTGCCTTTTCCCAATTCACTCTTGACAGTAATATAGCCTGCGTGCTGTTTTACGATCCCGTATGCCATAGCAAGGCCAAGCCCGGTCCCTTTTCCCATCCCCTTGGTAGTAAAGAATGGCTCAAATATATTTGCCATTGTATGTTTGTCCATGCCGGAACCTGAATCAATCACAGAAATATGGGCATAGTCTTTTACCTCTTTTGAAAGCTCACCCACTAACGCATATCCATTTGTTGCTACTGTTTCGATGCTTATCTCCAGCGAACCGCCTTCAGGCATAGCATCCTTCGCATTTACCACAAGGTTCATCAATACCTGTTCGATCTGTCCGCTGTCAGCCATAACTATCAAGGCCTTATCAGACAACAGGACCCGCAATTGTATGTCTTCACCTATAAGCCTCGAAAACATCTTCTTTGCTCCATTTACCAATTCGCTTACATCAACAGGTTTCAGATCAATAACCTGCTTTCTGCTGTAAGCGAGAAGACGATGTGTGAGCTCAGTTGCCCTCTTTGCAGCAATCAGGATCTCGTTAAGATTGGCCCGCAAAGGATCGTTCTCTGGCATCTTCATCTGCATAAGGTCTCCGAAGCCTATTATTACATTCAGAATGTTGTTGAAGTCATGCGCAACACCGCCTGCAAGAGTGCCGACTGCTTCCATTTTCTGCAAATGCTGCAATTGCAGTTCAAGGTTCTTCTTTTCTGTAATGTCTTTGTATGTTTCGATAACTGAAGTCACCTTTCCGGTAACATCTTTCATTGGGTATGCTGAGGTATCAATATGTATTGCATTACCTTGCTTATCCCTGTGAGTATGCGTGGCTGAACATGATTGGCCTGTCTTGAAAGTGTCTCTTACAGTACATTTCTCGCCGTATTCATAACATGGTTTATCAGATGCATGGGAGACCTCATAGCAGTATTTGCCTATAATATCCGGCAGATCCTGTTTGACCATGTCGCAGAACGCCCAGTTAGCTGTGACTATCTTGTATTCCGGATCTATAACAACGAAACCTTCATCCACACTCTGGAGGATATCTTTGATAAAATGTTTTGTCTCTCTTATTTCAGTGATATCACGGGCAACTCCCATCACCCCTATGATCTCCTTATCATTGCTGATCTTGGGTGCTACCGAGAATTCTATGGTTTTATATTGTCCTGATTTACTCAAGATGCCCAGTTCAAATACCGGCAGTGATTCACCACTGAGAACACGGGTGAGTTTCTCTATTGCTGCTTCCTTATGAGCAGGATTGATAAGGGGCAGAAAGTGTTTGCCGAGCCAGTCATTCCGGGACCAGCCGGTAACTGTTTCAAAGGCCGGATTTAAAGAAGTAAGCAAACCATCTTTGGACAAGGTGAATATAACATCTCGCGCATTATCAACAAGCGTTCGGTAGCGGATTTCTGACAATGCAAGGGATTCCTCGGCTTCCTGCTGTTTTTTTATCGTTTTTGTTGCCTTTGTTAAAACAGTAAAAACAATAAAAAAAAGCCCTAATATTATCGAAAATTGAAGAAAAGATGAACGCATGACAAGTTCATCTAGGCCTTTTTTCCTTTCGCTTACGTCATAGAAGACTTCAAAAGCCCCCAGGAATTTTGACTTATCCATCAAAGGCACATATGTTTCAACGATATCAGCATCTATTAGAACTTTTTCTCCTTTTTTAACAAGGAGCGTATGAGGATGCCCCTTGGAAACGATTTCCCGAAATATCCTGGTGTTGTTGACACTCCCGATTTCCTTTGGATCTGTAGAATAAAGTATCTCGCCTGATGGGGAAAATATTCTGAACGATTTCAGGCCGAAATCTCTTGCCAGGTGATGCGACTTTGCAGACAGATCTTGTGGGAGATTAGCCGTTTTCAATTCCAGTTTCTCAGGATTAAGCATTGTTATCCAGTGTGTTACCAGACGCACAGACTCTTTTTCAGCAGCTTTCTGCAATAACTCCGTGAAGGAAGGATAAACAAAGAAAACATTATAGGCGAGAAGAGTTACCAATATTAATATTGATACAAAAAAGATGTTTCTGAGGTACTTTATTTTAAACATAATTATCTGCCCTCTTTTAAGCTTCAGTCTTTGCTATGTATAGTTATGAACTTTATTCGTATTTAAAACAAACTGAACTTTATATAGGCCAAAATAAAAAATTATCAGCAAATAATCTTGCGCCGAAAAAAATATTACATTAGCTTACCTAAATCTATAGGTTTAGGTAAAGTAAATTCATTCAATAAGAACAAAGCGTTAACGCGGACTCGAATCCCGCTTGCAGGCCTGAGGAATGCCGGGGACGCCAACAAAATCAAGGGGTTGGGAGAACAACCCCTTTTCTTTTTCCTTAATTGTCATAAAATCGTAATTATTTTGAAGCTGTGCCTTCGTTATCAATGTATTGACTTTATATCTTTTCTTTATATAAACTATTAACATGAAAACTGAAGATATTGCAAAAACTTATATTTTTATGGCTGAGACCATTTTCCCTGTTCTTTCCGCATCTGAACAGGCCATCTTAAACCAGCTTTTTTTACGCTCCATCATGTCCGGCAGTGATACCTTCTCAATGGATCTGCAACAGCTTTCCCGTATGTCTGGTCTGTCCTTAATAGCCCTGAGAAAGGCCGTTGCGTCATTACAGGACAAAGGATATATAGTGATCTTAAGGAAGGGCTCTTCCCACAGAGCCACTGAGTACAGAATTGTGCTTGGCGAACAGGTGGTACAACAGAAAGCCGTTCACCCTGAGAAAGTTAATGCAAAATCAAAGATGATCGGGCTTGAGTTCCCATATGACTGGTCGAACTCTAACATGAGCGACGAGGTATTAATTGATAGCGTTCTGAGAAAATCCCGCTTCATGGATATCCTGAAGCTGTGTTCATTTTATGGTATTGATAAGGTCGAATCGATTGCTGATAAAATTCCTGACAGGCAAAAGCTTGCTGAGGTAAAGGGATATTTATCCAATATCAGGGTCGGCAGAAGGAAGGCTTTATATGAGCAGGCAGACGTCGCTTAAACTGAGAGTTCTCAGGTCACAGACAAGGCAGCTTTTCAATGCGCTTTCGAAACTGCCCTCTATGGCCAATTTTATCTTGATCGGAGGTACTGCTCTGGCGCTCCAGATAGCGCACAGGGTCAGTAATGATCTGGATTTCGCGGTGTTCAATGAGCGGTTGCCATTTAAGGAAATTGATGGGCTTGTCAGTGCCCTGCAAATGCGAAAGCAGAAGGTCCAGCTCATAACCAGCCATGAGAAAATCACTGCCTTCAAGATAAACACAGGGGAAAACCTGCTTAATTACGTCAGGGATTATGCCATCGACGGCGTAAAGGTCACATTTTTCGCCCATGGCAAGACTCCAAAACAAAGGGAATTTTTCAAGCGCGCTTCTGTAGTGCGCCCTAGGGGATGCTTCTTCGGCGTGCTCGGGGTTGACGGACTGAAAGTGGCAAAGACACTTGTTCTTGGGGATAGGGTCAGGTCAAGAGATATTTACGACTTGATGGTTCTGGTGCGCGATCACGGGTATTGCATTTCAGAGATATTGCATAACGCTCAAACCCTTGGAATCAACAACGACCCTGAATATTATAAGGCTGTGATGACAGGGAAAATACCGCTTGATAAAGAAGATGAGGGGTTAGAAGCTGTTGGGGTAAAAGTCGTAATGCCGGAAATATATGCATTCTTCAGGAAGGCTGTCTCCGAGTGCGAGATTGAGATCTCGACTCAGTTTTTCAGGTCTCAAATAAAGTAGTTATTTAATATCACAGCATTGCAGTGCTGCTGTTATCTAATGAACAATCTTGAAGGCATCCATATCCTTGAATTTGAAAGCAATTGCTTTTTTAGTTAATTAAC
The DNA here is from genome assembly GCA_001803645.1 of Nitrospirae bacterium GWC2_42_7. GTDB lineage: Bacteria > Nitrospirota > Thermodesulfovibrionia > Thermodesulfovibrionales > UBA6898 > GWC2-42-7. The sequence goes on from MHDW01000120.1 coordinate 4,220, forward strand.
ATTGTTTTCTTCCTCCTTTTTCCGCTTTTTTATAACTTATCACCACACAGGATAAAAACCTGAAAATATTAATTTCAATTTATCACAACTCCTTGTAAAAATAGGAAAAAACCAGTAATATTACAGCAATCAGCCTTAAGCAGGCCAAACACACAAGAAGATGTTTTTCAATTTATTCCAAAAGGATGAAATATGAGCGAACTTGACAAACTCAGAGGCAACATTGACAGGCTTGATGATAATATTCTTGAACTCTTAAACAAACGCGCTGAAAATGTGCTGAAGATCGGTAAGCTCAAACGTGACAAAAAAGTAAAATTCTACAGGCCTGAACGCGAACGCCAGATACTCGAAAGGCTCACCTCAAACAATAGAGGTCTTTTCCCGAACAATGCGCTTAAGGCGCTTTACAGAGAAATATTGTCAGCTTCATTGTCTCTCGAAGAGCCTCTGAAAGTTGCATATTTCGGCCCGATAGCTACCTTCACACATCTTGCAGCGATCAGACACTTCGGCTCATCATCAGACTTTATACCTCTGGAAAGCATTAAAGGTGTCTTTGAAGCAGTTGATTCAGAGAAAGCTGAGTTCGGCGTTGTTCCTATTGAAAACTCAACTGAAGGGGTAATAAGCTACACCCTTGATATGTTCATGGACTTTGAACTGAAGATAACAGCCGAGATAATGCTTGAGGTTTCCCAGAACCTGCTTTCAAAAAGCGGGACCAGAAACAAGATAAAAAAGATATATTCGCATCCGCCTGCTACCACTCAGTGCAGGCGATGGCTCGAGATAAATATGCCTTTGATCCCAGTAATAGAAGTCTCCAGCACAGCAAAGGCAGCAGAACTTGCGTCAAAAGAGAGCGATGCTGCTGCGATCGCGAGTGAACTTGCTGCAAAGGTATACAAATTGAATTTTGTGGGGTCCAACATTGAAGACAGCAAGCATAATGTAACACGGTTCCTCGTAATAGCCAGAGAGCCGTATAAGAAAACCGGCAGGGATAAAACATCGATCATGTTCTCTATCAAGGACAAGCCGGGGGCTTTGTACGATATCCTCTCGCCATTCAA
>MHDW01000120.1:5324-6790 GCA_001803645.1 Nitrospirae bacterium GWC2_42_7
AATATATATTCTTTGTTGACATGGAAGGCCATATTGATGACAAGAAAGTCGAAAAAGCCATAGAATCGCTTAAGCAGGGATGCTTATATCTTAAAATATTGGGTTCATATCCTCAGGGCAAGACACAGTGATCAGCACTCCTGAATATGTACAGGCAATTCAGCCTTATGTGCCGGGCAAACCAACAGAGGAGCTTGAGAGAGAACTCGGGATAAAAAATTCGATCAAGCTCGCCTCGAACGAAAATCCTTTAGGCCCCTCCCCTGCTGCGCTGAGTGCGATAAGAAATTCCTTTTCAGATCTCAACAGATATCCTGATGGAAGCGGTTTCTATCTTAAACAGGCGCTCTCCGGAATGCTTGATGCAAGCGAAGAGGAACTGGTCCTCGGAAACGGTTCTAATCAGCTTTTAAATATTGCTGTATCAACATTCATGCAGGACGGGGATGAGGCTGTTATGGCAACCCCTTCTTTTGTTGTATATTCAATGGCAGTGCAGTCCGTAGGCGGGAGATCCATTCAGGTCCCTTTAAAGAATTATACCCATGACCTTTCTGTAATGGCAGACGCTATTACGCCCAGGACCAAAATGATCTTCATAGCAAACCCCAATAACCCCACAGGCACAATAAACAAAAAAGACGAATTCGACAAGATGATGGAAAAGATACCGGATAATATCCTTGTTATAGCAGATGAGGCATATTATGAATATGTGTCAGATCCTGATTATGCGGACAGCATGAAATATCTCAGGAGCGAAAAGAACATTCTGATACTAAGGACATTCTCGAAGATATACGGACTTGCAGGCCTCAGGCTGGGGTACGGTATTGCGAAAAAAGAGATAATATCAGAAATGAACAAATTAAGGGAGCCTTTTAATACCAACTCTATCGCACAAAAGGCAGGGCTGGCTGCGCTGAAAGATAAAGAGCATGTGAACAGATCAATAAATGCAAACAATGGAGGGAAGAAATTCCTTTACTTTCAACTGGATTCATTAGGGATAAAATATGTTCCCACAGAAGCAAACTTTATATATATCCTTGTAGAGGATTCTACGTCTGTTTATGAAAGTCTACTGAGAATGGGTGTTATTATCCGGCCTATGGGGCCAAAGGCAATAAGGGTGACCATCGGTCTGCCCGAGGAAAACAGAAGATTCATTGATTCTCTGAGAAAAATTCATTGAATAAAATTTTTTTTGATAAGGTAACAATAATCGGTGTAGGCCTTATAGGCGCATCATTCAGCCTTGCCATGAAAAAGAACGGGCTCTGCGGAAAGGTCTGCGGTTTCGGCAGGAACAGGGAGAATCTTATCAGGGCAAAAGAAAAAGGCATGATAGATTCCTTTGAATCAGATGTTGTTTCAGCCTGTAAAGGCGCTGATTTTATAATGCTCTCTTCTCCTGTTGGTTCATTTCAGGATATAGTCAGGAAGGCCTCGAGGTCTTTTAAAAA
>MHDW01000121.1 GCA_001803645.1 Nitrospirae bacterium GWC2_42_7
TTGTTGATTGCCGTCCAAAGGACTTATACAATGAAGGACATATCCCAACCGCTGTGCATCTTGGAGAGACCTGCAATGATTTCTTCAGAGATGATCTCGAAATAAAAGGAATAGGTTCGTTAAAAGAACTGGCTATGGGACGGGTCGAAGAACTCGAAAAGAAACTTGGTCAGGCAGGAATAAGCCTTGACAGAACCTTAATTTTCTATGACCAGAGAGAAGAACCCGGGGCTACGGAAAGAGGCAGGTATTACGGCATCTTTGCAGGGTACGTCTTCGTCCCGTTTTGGTATATGGAATATATGGGGCATAAGGATGTCCGTGTGCTCGACGGCGGTATCGGAGCATGGACAGCGGAAGGCAGATCCCTTGAGCAGAAAACGAATAAGCTCCAGCCAACTCAGTTCAAAGCTAATGTGATGAAAAGCAGGCTTGCAACCACCGAAGAGGTCTTAAAGATAGCAAAGAAAGAAGTAGATGCTCAGCTTGTTGACAGCAGGACAATAGATGAACATCTGGGTAATTCTCCAACACCTAAAGGGCACTTCTTAGCTGATAAGATTAGAAGGGGAGGTCGTATTCCAAATACGGTGCTTAATGTCCCACACTACTTTCAATTGAATGTTAAAGACAATCCCGACGCTCCAAAGCTCAGGCAGGTATACCAATTACATCGGCTCTACCAGAGCTTAGACAAGAACAAGAGAACGGTTTTATATTGTTATATAGCAAACCGAATCTCATTCTCCTATTTTGTTCTCAGACTGCTCGGGTTTAATGACCCTGCCATTTACCATGATAGCTGGATTGTCTGGGGCAATGACGAAAGTTTACCTATTGAAGCAGGGAAGAAAGTAAGAGAGTTTTAAAAATGAATACGGTCAGCACCATCTGAATGGCGGCAACAATTTGAAACCACGAGATGCTCTTTGGCCTGACGATACTGAGTATTCGCGACACGATCTGTCAACCCAGCCCTGACAGCATTTTGGCAGGGCCGGATTTTTAGCCCGGCTCCGATTATTCGGGGTCGGGTGAGCATGATGGTGCTGAGTACAATAATGACCATAATCTATCTTCCGGCCCTGATTACATTGATGCAGGGCTGGATGTTTAAGGCGGAAGAAAAATGAGCAAAAAGATTCTCATGATTTGTCTGGTGTCCGTTGGAGTAGTCCTTGGCGCATATATTTATACAAAAGAGATGATGTTCAGAAACCCTGAGAATTGTAAAGTCTGCCATTTCATGACCCCCTTTTATAAAAAGTGGGAGGCATCCACACATAACAGGGTTGATTGCCTTAAGTGTCATGTTTATACGCCTCTCAACGCGGCCTCAGGCCAGCTAAGACTTTTGGTAGGAGGGTCATACAATTCGAGACCCAGAACCATTGTTTCTGATAAAAACTGTCTCCAGTCAGGCTGCCATGACAGGCGACTGATTGAATCAAAGGCCATATCAACAAAGAGGGGCATAGAATTCAACCATATGCCACATTTTACAGAAATAAAAAGAGGTATAAAGCTCCATTGCAGAAGCTGCCATTCAGACATAGTTCAGGGGGAACATATGAAGGTTTCAATGAATGTATGTTTTCTCTGCCACTTTAAAGGAGTCTCCCCTGACCAGTCGGCTACAGGGTGTCCTTCATGCCATATCGCTCCGAAGCAACCTATAGTAGTGAAGGGTAAGACCTTTTCCCACGATGAGGCCATGAAGGCAGGATACAAATGCAATCAATGCCATACAGAAGTAACAAGGGGTGATGGCATTGCCCCTAAGGAGAAGTGTTATTTTTGCCATGTAGAGAAGACTGAGATGTATGAGGATGTCAGATCCATGCATTTAAACCATGTCACAAAGAACCAGCTTGACTGCCTCTGGTGTCACCCAAGGATAGAACATGGAAAAATAAGAATCTTTGAGAAATCCCAATAAACCACCCCGCCGCAGAGACAGCGGGGTATCCGAAATCTCCCCTCCCTTGAGGGGAGGGGATTAAGGGGAGGGTGAAACAACTGAATCACCCCCTCCCTCACCCTCCCCCCTCAAGGGGGAGGGAACTATAGGGAAACCCCACAGTCCCGAAGACTTTCGGGATGGGGTATTGAAAAGTTAATAAAATGAGGAGGTAAGTGAACATGCTAAGAGTCAAAACAGTTCTGTTTATGCTTCTTGTCTCAACCTTTTTCCTGCCTTTGCCCTCTTTTGCAGAAAGACAGTCAGAGCCGGAGAAACTGGAGCAATTGATAACGAAGATTAATGAACGACAATCCAAGAATATCAAGAACTTTAAAAAGAAAGCTGAGGCCTACTTCTTTGAGACTCAGAGTCCTGAGGTGATCGAAAGATTGACTAAAGAGTTTCCTCCTGGAGAAGTAGTTACGATAATTGTCCTGTCAAATCTATCCAAAGGGCCTGTCAAGGAGATTGTAAAGATGAGGAAGACACAGATGAGCTGGCGGGACATAGCAGGTCAAACAGGTGTAAAACTCAAAAATATGATTAAGGAAGTGAAGGACTTCCGCCTCGGCATTGGCTGAGACTAAATTGAGACAGGGGCGTGACCCCTGAATTAAAAGTTGAAAGTTCAAAGTTTAAGGTTTAAGAAAACGGAATGACGGAGCGGTCAAAAACGAAATTGCGATGAGAAAAACTTAATGGAGGTAATTAGGCGATGAAAATATTTATGAGAACATGGATTGTATTGGTTGTTTCAGTTTTAGCGGTGCTACCTGCATATGCACAGGAAGTTGAGATTGCCAAAAAATTAAATGATGTACTGATAAAGGCCAAGGAGGAAAGGCACTGGCAGGTGAATGCCGACGAAGTCTATATGTGGATAAAAACAGGACAGAAGGACTTTCTTGTCGTGGATGTAAGGCCAAATCCGGAAGAATACAAGGCAGGCCATATTTCAGGGTCAATCTACATACCTTATAACGAGATTTTAAAATCGGAAAACTTAGAAAAACTTCCGAAGGACAAAAAGATAATTCTTGTATGTGTTACCGGCCAGGTGCAAAACCTTCCGGTTGTGCCTTTGAGGGTGCTCGGCTATGATGCTTATACGATGTCGTTCGGCCATGCAGCCTGGATTAAAAATTATCGGGGCGGTGAGGCAATGAAAAAGGCAATCGAGAGAGCAGCAACAAAGAATTATCCCCTGGAGAATTAAAGATGAGAAATATATTGACAAAACCCTGGTCATTTGTCTGGGGAGGGTTTGTGGTCGGACTTGCCGAGGTGATCTACTTCCTCAAGTACGAGACCCCTATACCGATTACAACAGGCCTTGCAAAGATGTTCGGCACACTTGAGGAGAATATTACGAAGACTGACTTTATCACAAGGACCTATAGCGGAGATATCCACTGGGTCTTGATCGGCATGGTCTTCGGCGGCTTCTTTGTGACAATCCTCGAGCAGGAAAGGAAGAGTTGGGTGAAATACCCGCCGCGTGTCCTGCTGCTTGCCTTCTTTGGCGCCGTGATATTTGGTTTCGGAACACGGCTTGCCCAAGGCTGCACTGCATGGCACTACCTTGGCGGCATCCCGGCGATGAGTCTCACATCAATTGTAGTGGCATTCGTGAGCATCCCTTTTGCATATCTTGCCTTTATGCTTATGGCAAAATTGAACGCAGGCGGGTTTATGAAACATCATGAAACTAAAGCGACCGTCGAAAAGTGCGTTGAACTTGAATACATGACCGAAACTCTGTGCTATGACCCTGAATACAGACCCTATAAAGATCGCGTAAGGCTTGGCCTTACCGCTTTCTTCCTTCTGCTGATCGTGTCTTCATTCTGGACAGCCTTGAAAGGGGAATCCCCCAATAGTATCGGCAGCATGCCGTGGATAGAGATCACTCTAAAAACCCTTGTCGGCCTCCTTGTTGGTATCGGCATCGGCAAGTCAGGGTTCGGCACTGAATGCGCAGTAATGTCGCCAAAATCGCTCCTCATGAAGCCCCATCATTTCGAGGCGATGAAGGTTGCTAAGATCACACAGACCATGTTTACCGGGATGATGCCTTTTGCAGGCCTGCTCGTGGCTATCATTATGTTCAATTTCACAATACTTTTCACGTGGATCGTCCTCGGCTGGGACGTGCCCGTGGTTGTGGAGGCAGGGAGATATAAATTCGGCTTTCATCTCGGACACCTGATCGGCGGCCCCATGCTCGGCATTGGGAGCGTAATGATGCTCGGCTGCGAGATACGAACATACTCACGGCTCGGCATGTCGTATCTTACAGGGCTGGCTGCTTTGCCCGGCTTCCTTCTCGGATATCTTCCCTATTCCCTTTATAAGGACCGGATAGACGATATCTTCTTTTCGAGGGGTTTTATGAAGGAGAAGAACATGCTTGAGCTTTTGCCTGACAATGAGTTTGTACAGTATGGCTTTGCGATGCTTTATACTGCCATGCTTGTATGGCTTCTTGTCTGGACAATAAAAAAAGGCTCGCAGATAGCAAAGGTGTCGAAGAAGGAATATGTCACTAAATCGACAGATGAAATATTCATGAAGGAACTGCATGAAGAACATATCAGAGGTTACAAATTAGATATTTGATTATTTTATTCATAATAATTTTACCTTTTAAGGCGTATGCTATAGATGTTGGTGACGCCATACCGGACTTCCACATGGTTACCATCAACGGGAAGGAAATTTCGTATGAAAAAGATATTAAAGGCAAAAAACCTCTCTATCTTGCATTCTGGTCTGCTTGGTGACCGCATTGTCAAACAGACCTTCCCCGTGTGGAGAAGATGTATCAAAAATACGGAGATAAGATGGAGTTCATAGGAATATGTGCGGACAAGGCTGAAGAGATCGGGAAATTTGTAAAAAAGCATAATCTCAGTTTTTCGGTAGCCCATGATAAAGAAAAGAAAGTCACCTTATCTTTTGGTGTCAGGATACCGACGCACATTCTCATAGACAAGGATGGGGAAATAATGTATCAAGAGCCGTATCCGCCGGAGCTGGAAAAATTCATGAAAGAACTCCGCAAAGAGGAATAGGCAATCCGGGAATGAAGAATGTCATGAAGACCTTTGATGCATATGCAGAGCAATACGATAGCTGGTTTGACAGTCCGGAGGGCAAGGCACTTTTCGATATCGAGGTCAATGCAATAAAGACCTTGATGAAAGATATCCACCGGCCTTTCCTTGAAATAGGTGTTGGGACCGGACGGTTTGCTGAGAAACTTGGAATTGGCTTTGGCGTTGACCCATCGCCTGCCGCGTTGAGTTTCGCGTTAAAGAGGGGAATTATAACGAGAAAGGCTGAGGGGGAGAAACTGCCTTATCAAGATAAATCCTTCGGAGCAGTCTTTTTGCTTTTTACCCTCTGTTTTGTAAAAGACGTCTCAAAGGTTTTATCAGAGGCCAAAAGAGTATTAAAGGAAGATGGCAGACTGATTATAGGAATAATCAACAGGGACAGCGTCCTGGGCCGGCTTTACATGAAAAAGAAGGCCGAAGGACACCCAATATACAAACATGCGCATTTTTACCGTGTCAATGAGCTTGCAAAATTGATAGTAAAAGCCGGGATGACGGCAGAGGCATATTCATCGGCCTTATGCCGGACATTTCCTGCCAGGCCCTTTAAAGAAGATGTTCATAGCTGTATAATTAAAAAAGCAGGATTTGTATGCGTCCGTTCTAGAAAGATTGATAGAGGAGAAAAAAATGGCGGTTAAACGTTTAAGATTCGTTTTGTATTTCATTGCGTGCCTGACCCTTTCCTTTACCGGCGCAAGCGCTTCCGACATCTCGCTGCATGGTTTTCTGCAAGGCAACTATTCTGCCGATACCTCAACTTCTAATCCCGATGGAGGAGACTTCAAACTGACAGAAGAACGCCTGCAGATAAAACTTGAAGCAGCAAAAGACCCTTTCCGGCTGTTCATAAAAACAGATGCCTACTATGATCATATTGACGAAGAAGTCGAAATTGAACTTAGAGAAGGCTATCTTGATTTCACATCATCAAAGTGGGACGCAAGGATCGGAAGGCAGGTGATCACCTGGGGGCTCGGAGATCTGGTATTTATCAATGATGTTTTCCCTAAGGATTATGAGGCGTTCTTTTCCGGCAGGCCCCTTGAGTACCTCAAAAAGGGTATTGATGGTGTTAAGATCGGTGTTTATCCCGGCTTTGCATCTTTTGAGATCATTGCGATCCCCTTTTTTGAGCCTAATCACTTTCCTGATTCAAAAAGATTCTGGATGTTTGATCCAATGCCGAGTGTAACAAACCGTGAAAGGGAGAAACCCGCTGTAACACTTGATAACACGGAAATCGCCCTGAGGGCATATCGCGACATCGCCGGCTTTGATGCGTCCCTGTTTTTTTATCGTGGTTTTTTCAGACAGCCCTCAATGATGCCCGACAATCCAATGATGCCGACAAAGTTGACTCTCTTTTATCCCAAACTATCCGTGTATGGCGCAAGCCTTCAGGGACGGGCACTGGACGGAGTTCTGAGCCTTGAGGCCGGATATTATGATTCAAAAGAAGACAAAAAGGGGACCGACCCGATGATACCGAATTCGCAGGCAAGATTCCTGATCGGATATCAGAGACAGGTGTGGGAAGATTTTACTGTAGGGCTTCAATATTATGGTGAGTATATGCTTGACTATTCTGAGTATGAAAAGAATCTTCCGTCAGGATTTCCAAAGGAAAAGAGACTGCATGATCTTGCGTCTGTTCGCCTGACGCAGTTTCTGGTCCATCAGACTCTTAAGCTCTCCTTTTTCTCTTTCTGGAGCCTTTCAGACGGAGATTACTTGTTGAATCCGGAACTTAAATATAACTTCTCCGACCATATCTGGGCCGCACTCGGAGCAAACATCTTCGGTGGCGGAGAGAACTGGAACCAGTTCGGACAATTGGCCAAGAACGACAATGTTTATTTACAGATGAGGTATGAGTTCTGACCCAGCCTTTCCGCCATTTAACATGCTCGATAACACATCATTATGGCTCTCGACGTTATAAATCATTAAAATACTTGACAATTTTATCGTGGTCAGGCAATATTAGTTTATGCTAATAAACTTAAAAGGAAAGTCAAGCTTGTGAAGGAATCAGCCGATTTATTTAAACTCCTTTCGGTTGACAAGAGAATTGAAATTATTGAGCTTCTAAAAAAAGAACCCATGAGCGTTAACGCTATAGCAGAAGCCTTGGGAATTTCACAATCTGCTGTATCTCAGCACTTACGTGTTCTTAAAAACTCCGGTCTTGTAAAAGATGAAA
>MHDW01000122.1 GCA_001803645.1 Nitrospirae bacterium GWC2_42_7
CCTCCGCTATATTCCTGTCTTTATATTTGATCTCCAGAGTCTCGTTGTTATACCTTCTGCCTTTGCATTTGTCACATAAGATATAAACATCCGGCAGAAAATGCATCTCTACCTTGATAAGCCCGTTCCCTCCACATGACTCGCATCTGCCGCCAGAAACATTAAAACTGAACCTCGCCTGAGTGTATCCCCTTACCTTTGCATCAGGCAGCATCGAGAAGAGATCTCTGATAAAAGTGAACAACCCGGTATATGTTGCAGGATTAGATCGCGGGGTGCGTCCTATGGGGGACTGATCTACACATATTACGTGGTCAAGAAGGTCCAGTCCTGTGATCTCCTTATGTATGCCCGGATTCATGACACTGCCATATTCTTTTTTCAAGAAGATCTTCTGTGCAGCCCTGTGAAGTATATCAAGTATCAATGTGCTTTTTCCTGAACCTGATACACCGGTCACACATGTAAAAGCATTTATTGGGATCTTAACATTGATGTTCTTCAGATTGTGTTCTGCGGCGCCTCTTATATGAACAAAACTGTCAGCAGGTCTTCTCTTTAGCGGAGTATCAATAGAAACACTTCCATTAAGATAACTGCCTGTGAGAGATTTTTCATTCTCCTGAATTTCTGAGGGTGTACCTTCAGCCACAACCCAGCCTCCTCTGATGCCTGCTCCCGGGCCCATATCAACAATATGATCAGCCCATCTTATAGTCTCTTCATCATGTTCAACCACAATAATAGTATTGCCTGCTTCTTTGATCGAAGTGAGACTTTCAAGAAGTTTAACGCAGTCTCCTGAATGCAGCCCGATGCTCGGCTCGTCCAGAACATATAAAACCCCTGTGAGTGACGAGCCCATCTGTGTTGCGAGCCTTACACGTTGTGCTTCACCTCCTGAGAGTGTAAGAGACGGCCTGTCGAGTGTCAGATAACCCAACCCCACCCTGTCAAGAAAAAAAAGCCTGTCATTGATCTCTTTGACTATCCTTAATGAGATTATTTTCTCGCGTTCGTTCAGCTTAAGCTTTTCTATATATTGAAGTGTCTTGCTGACCGGCATATTGCTGAATTCACCTATGTTCATACCATGGAATTTTACGCTCAAAGCTTCCTTCCCCAGCCTGAAACCTGAACAGGTTCTGCAGCGCCTTTCCCCTAACATCTCTGTCGTATCCTCGGATATTTTCTCAAATCCAAGTCCCATACAATCAGGGCATGCACCTGATCTGCTGTTAAAAGAGAAAAAGCGCGGGTTGATTTCAGGATAGCTTATTCCGCAATTCAGACAGGCATTGGTTCTTGAAAAAAGTATGTCCTTATTCTCCTTCACCAGGTTTATGACAGCCGAATCAGAATACTTGAATGCTGTATCTATCGAATCCCTGAGCTGGTACTCTATGGCGCTCTTTATTATTATCCTGTCAATCACTATTTCAATAGTATGCCGTTTCTTTTTTTCAAGGATTATATCCTGAGTCAGGTCCTTCATCTCACCATCTATCCTTGCCCTTACGTAACCCTCATTGCGCATTTCCTGAAGTTCTTTTCTGTAATTTCCCTTTCTGTCTCTAACAATCGGTGCAAGTATCTGTATCCTTGTGCCTTCTTTCATGGAAAGGATCGATCTGACAATATCTCCGGATTCCTGAGTGGATATCTCTGTGCCGCACTTATAACAAAAAGCCTTTCCGAGTCTTGTATAAAGGACTCTCAGATAATCATATATCTCTGTGATAGTGCCGAGTGTTGACCTGGGGCTTTTGTTTATTGTCTTTTGTTCAATGGCAATCGAGGGGGAAAGTCCTTCGATGTAATCTACTTCAGGCTTCTGGAGTTGTTCAAGGAACTGTCTTGAATATGCTGACAGGCTTTCTACATAACGCCTTTGTCCCTCTGCATATATAGTATCGATCGCAAGGGATGATTTACCGGAACCGGAAGGTCCTGTTATTACGGTTATCGTTTCTCGCGGTATTGAAATATCTATGTTTTTAAGGTTGTGTTCTCTTGCGCCTTTAATATTTATGAATTTCTGCATTGATCGTTTAACCTTCCAATACTTACGCGAACTTTTTTGGTTTTCATGTGTCTATTCCCCCTTAGAAAAGGGGGATAAAGGGGGTTGTTTCTTTTCCATGGCTATTACAACCCCCTGCCCCCCTTTTTTAAGGGGGAATTTAATCCGTCGACCGCTATCCAGGGCTTGCTGGAATAAATTCGCTGTTGTATTAATTTGTTATCTTTTATTGTAACAACAAAGACTTCAGGACTGAAAGCCAGCTCCGCCAGTGTGCAGTTCTAGTGTAGTGCGTCGTAAATCCCTTGTCATTGCGAGCGAAGCGAAGCAATCTCGCTGTTCGTAACCGCAAAAACCAGATTGCCACGTCGCTCCGCTCCTCGCAATGACATATGTAAAGAAGCGTTTGACGCACTACACTGGCACATAAATAGAATTCTTTGCTGTTTATGTTTATAATATAAGCATATGAAAAAGATATTATTATTTATCGCCTTTTTGCTGATCCCGGCAATTTCTTATGCCCAACCTGAAATTACCTTTGATTATCTTAAGTTTGATTTCGGGGTGATCAGCCAGAATGAAAAAGCGAACCATCTTTTTGAATTTCAGAATACCGGAGATCAGGATCTTATCATAGAAAAAGTATCCGCCTCCTGAGGATGCACAGCTGCGATGGCTAGTTCAAGCCATCTTAAACCAGGAGAAAAAGGAAAGATTAGCGTATCGGTTAATAATAATGGCAAATCAGGGAATATCTCCAAGACGATCCAGATATATACAAACAACCCTAAGAAACCTGTCACAACCATTTCTGTTGCAATGAGAGTAAAAGACAGATTTCATATTAATAAAAGTGAGGCAAAGGAAATATTCAATGGTGAATGCAAAAGTTGCCATACAGATCGGGGCATAGGGAAAAAAGGGCTTGAGTTATTCATGGCAGATTGCATAATGTGTCATGAGCGTGGAAAAAGCGCGATACCAATTACGGAAATGCAGAGCAAACCAAAAGAATATTTGATAAAATCAACAGCAGATGGAGTTACTAATACTTCGATGCCGGGATGGCATCTTAAAAACAATGGGCCTCTTTCTGATGAAGAGATCGAGTCTCTCGTTCATATTATTAAGCGCAATTAATGACAGCTGTTTTTGATAAGATATCCACTTATCTCCGCATGATAAAATTTTCTCATTCTATCTTCGCCCTTCCGTTTGCTTTTACTTCTGCAATAATAGCTTCACCAGGAATACCGGACTTAAAACAGATATTCTGGATAATCGTTGCCATGGTAGGCGCAAGATCAGGGGCCATGGGACTTAACAGGATGATAGACATTGATATTGACAGAAAAAACCCCAGGACTTCCTCAAGAGAGCTTCCACGAGGTGTAATAAGCCTGACCGAAGCTCTTATTTTTGTTATTGTATCGTTCGGTCTCATGATATTTTCAGCATATATGCTGAATACTCTCTGTCTGAAACTTTCTCCTGTTGCAATCATTGTCCTTATCCTTTATTCTTACACAAAAAGATTTACATGGGCTTCACATTTTGTTCTGGGACTTGCTATATCTGCAGCACCTCTTGGAGCATGGATCGCTGTAAAGGGGACTCTTGACTTAGAAATAATCCCACTCGGAATAGCAATTGTCTTCTGGCTTGCAGGATTCGATATACTTTATGCATTACAGGATATTGATTTTGACAAAGAACAGGGCCTCTACTCTATCCCAAAAAGATTCGGTATCAGAAAATCACTCTATCTCGCCAGAATCTTTCATGTAATAGCCTTCTTGCTCTTTATCATAAATGGACTTATATTCAACCTGAACGGCTTTTATTGGGCAGGTATTGTTATTACAGCAGGCCTGCTTTTATATGAGCATTCCCTGATCAAGGAAAATGATATGAGCAAACTTAATATGGCTTTTTTCAATATGAATGGATATATCAGCATGACAATTTTTATCTTTACTCTGATGGATTATCTGGTATGAAAAAATACATTTTAGCCATAACAGGTGCAAGCAGCGCTGTCATCGGTGTCAGGGTATTGAAAGAACTCGTAAAGATATCAGAAGTCCATCTGCTGATCTCGTCCCAGGCTTTTTCTATTATCAAGGATGAAACCGGCGCAGACTGGAGCGGAGAAAATGAGGATGCGATACAAAAGGAACTGAGGAGATATTTCAAAACAAAGAATATTTATTATTATTCAGAAAACAATCTTTATGCTCCTGTAGCCAGCGGTTCGTTCATAACCAACGGAATGTTTGTTGTCCCATGTTCGATGAAAACCCTCTCAGGCATAGCTAACGGCTACGCAAACAGCCTTATTGAAAGAGCTGCTGATGTGATAATCAAAGAATCAAGGCCTTTAGTTATCTCACCGAGGGAAATGCCTTTCAGCGCGATCCATCTCGAAAATATGCTTAAACTTGCAAGGCTCGGCGTTAAGATAGTGCCGCCTGTCCTGGGTTTTTACCACAAACCAAAGGATATAAGTGATTTGGTAGATTTTATCGCCGGCAAGATACTCGATGCAATGGGAATAGAGCATAATATTTTTAAACGCTGGGGAACATAATTTTAGTTTTTCTTTGGAACAAGGCTTAACACAACCCACCCCTACACCCCTCCAGGGAGGGGACTTAAGAAATTTGAATTCCTCCATGGTGGGAATCAGATTGAAATCCCCTCTTGGGAGGGGTGTAGGGGTGGGTTCTCTGCTTTACTAAGGGATTACACATAATCTTTTTTCTTTCTCACTCTTTTATGATCCTGCTCATATACATTAAATATTCTTCTGGTAAAATATAATCATGTTAAAGGAAAGCTGTCCGGGAAGCCGGGAGATAAGAAATCCATATCCGGAAGAGATAAAATGCTTCTGGTGCGATACGGCCAATGAAATATGGTCTGATGAAGTCGAGATGGACTGCAAAAAATGCGGTAAAGAGATAACGAGGGAGATGAAGCCTTCATGCATCGAATGGTGTCCCGCAGCTAAAGAATGTATCGGGGCTGAAAAATACGAAAGGCTCATGAAGGCACGCAAAGCATAAAAAAAGCCCCCCTTTGAATAAGGGGGGCTCTCGACTTTGGCCCTTTGACTAGATAGCGAGACGTAAAAACGAGGATTTGCAATTCCTTGTTTTTTTTGGTATGCTAATCTA
>MHDW01000123.1 GCA_001803645.1 Nitrospirae bacterium GWC2_42_7
GTCTGAAGGCAGATGCTTATATTTCGACTGACGGAAGGTTTTCATATAAGGCTGCGGCAGAGAATATTCTGCTCAGTGATATCTTGCGGAAACAGATACAGGGAGATGCTGTTTTCAGTGCAAAGTCAGAGGGTCAAGGCACATTTGAAGACCCTTCCATAAAGATGAATGCCAAAATGATCGGCGGGACGCTGAAAGGCAGGAACATTGGCGGAGGTGATATCACAGCTTCAATAAAAGATAAGAATATCAGCCTTAATGCAGATCTAATAAACGAGAAGGTGAAGATCAAGGGAAGCGGACGACTTGATGGTGAAATGCCATGGAATCTAAAAGTGGATGTTCAGTCAGGCAGATATGATTTTCTCGTAAATCCGTTTTTGAAAGATGTTCCTGAAGATCTGATACTAAGTCTGAGCGGGAAAATGCTTTTGCATGGAGACAGGAAGAATATATTCGCAGATGCTTCGATAAAACATATAGTGCTTTCGATGTATGGATACAGCTTTACAAACGAACAGGAGATAGAGCTTAAATTAGACAACAGAAAGCTTGACATGAACAGTTTTTCGATGAGGAGCGGCAACACTGCCCTGAATATCAGCGGTGATATGACGATTGGAAAAAACTATAATGTTGTGTTAGAGGGAAGTTCATCCCTTTCTCCTTTTAAGAGTCTTTCCCCTAAAATTGGGCTTTTAAAAGGGGATGCTGAATGCGTGTTCAAGATCACAGGGGATTGGGATGCGCCCCAGATATATGGCGGCCTGACCTTGACCAACGGGGCCTTTGGCCTGAAGGACTATTATCACAGGATCAGTTCATTGAACGGATATATCTATATTGATAATGACAGGATAGTCCTGAGGCAGCTTACCGGAAAAACAGGGGGTGGAGATATTGAATTGTCAGGGGTGCTCTACCTCAAGAAATTTTCTTTTAAGCGATTCTATGTTGAGGCAAAATTGAACAATATAAATGCTACTGTATCGAAGAACTTCAATGTAAATTTCGGAGGCAGCATCCTTTATAAAGGGACCCCTGAATCCCAACTATTCTCAGGAGACATAAAGATAATCCGCGCAAGGTATAATGAAAGGGTTGAATGGAAGAGCTGGCTTCTTAAAACAAAAATAACCGAAACATATAAGTCGGAGATCTCTAACCTGGAGAAAGCAGCGCTTAATATAAGGGTTACAGGCAAAGATAATATCTTCATTGACAATAATGTTGCCCGCGCAACAATGAGCTCGGACCTTGTTTTAAGAGGTACGATATACCGTCCGGTGTTGTTCGGAAGGCTTGAATCAAACGAAGGCACTGTGTATTTCAGGAATAACGAATTCAATATACTCCATGCTAGCGCTGATTTTGCTGACCCGAACAGGATAAACCCTGTTATAGTAATTTCTGCTGAGACTTTTGTGGGAACTTATAAGATTAAAATGAACCTCGAAGGCCAGATGGACCGCTTCAATATGGCACTTTCCTCAGACCCTCCTCTGAAGGAGATGGATATACTTGCACTTTTGACTGTAGGACAGACAGCCGGTGACGTGAAAGGACTTGAGGGCGGCATAGGTGCCGGCGAGGCAACTTCTTTTGTGACAGGAAAAGTTCAGGATGTTGTTGAAGAAAGGATGAAGTCAATAACCGGCCTTGACAGGTTTCAGGTAGATCCTTATGTTTCGAAAACCACGGGAACTGTAGAGCCGAGAGTTACTGTCTCAAAAAGACTCCTTGCAGATAAGATGTTTGTAACATACACCACAGCGGTGGGCGCCAAGGAGGAACAGATAATAAAAGTTGAATATTTCCTTAACAGGCAAATGTCTCTTATAGGCGTAAGAGATGAGA
Source organism: Nitrospirae bacterium GWC2_42_7 (assembly GCA_001803645.1). Lineage (GTDB taxonomy): Bacteria > Nitrospirota > Thermodesulfovibrionia > Thermodesulfovibrionales > UBA6898 > GWC2-42-7. The sequence goes on from MHDW01000123.1 coordinate 1,858, forward strand.
GGGGTATTTTAGGTGGAGATATTAAATTCAGGTTTGAATTCAAATGAGACAGGATACTAAGGAGTCCATTGTTAAGTTGTCATTCCCGCTTGTCGGGAATCTTTCCGAAGAAGGACTCCGGACTGGCAGGCTTGATACGGGATCCGGGTACAAGCTTTGCGATAAAATTGATAAACCAGAGATCACAAAAGGGCAAAAAAATATCACCCTCCCTTTATCCCTCCCCTCAAGGGAGGGAAACTTTCTTGCCCTCGCCCCTTGGGGGAGAGGGTTGGGAGAGGGGTATTCCCGAGACAATGACAAATTGACTGTCATTGTTTCTGTTATATTTGCTTTATTATTTCTTGCTCTGTTTGCCGGATTTTCAGAGGCTTCGATCGCCGGCAAAATTTCAGTCAAGGGTCTTCATACTGTCTCAGAAGGGGAATTCCATGATATTTTCGGTGTAAAAGAAGGCAGTCGTATAGATAATGAAATAATCAGAAACGGGATAAAAAGGGCGTTCTTAAAAGGAGTATTTGAAGATATTTCAGTAGAGGTTTTGAATGAAGAAAACCCTAAAGTTTTAGTCAGCGTCAAGGAAAGGGATTTTATAAGGAAGTTATATGTTACAGGAAAATACAGCCTCTCAAAGCTAGAAATAATGAAGGATTTCATGTTTAAAGAAGATTCTCTTATGAGGTATGACCTGGTCGGATCAGCAGCAGAAGACCTCAAAAACAAACTTTCAGTCTATGGCTACCCTGGAGCATCAGTCAGTATTGAAACTGTCAGGGCCAAAGAACCTTACTCAACAGATGTTCACCTGAAGGTGGATACAGGAATTCCTCTGATAATAAAAAAAATAATTATTAAAGGTGATGACAGCAAGATAAAGAAGAGGATGAAACTTTCTGAGGGCGACGTATATAACCAGAATAAGCTTAAGGATGATCTGAAACGAATAAAAGATCATTACAAGAAACAGAGACATTATGGCCCACAGGTAGGGCCTTTTGAATACAAAGATGGAGAGCTGACCATCACAGTCAATTCAGGCAAGCGTTTAAAGCTGCTGATAAAAGGGAATAGCAGGCTTTCCGGGTCTGATCTCATGAAAGAAGCCCCATTTTTTGAAACAGAATCATTTAACGATGAGGTTATTGAAGAGTCTGTTGTTAAAATGCTATTTCTGTACCATGAAGAAGGATACCCCTTTGCCCAGATCGCTCCTGTTATAGAGTCTGATGAAAAGGACATAGAAGTGACATTTTATGTATTTGAAGGCGAGAAGATCAAACTCGGATCTGTCAGATTTACCGGGACTACACTGCCTCAAGACAAACTGAGATCAGTTTTGTCACTTCAAGAAGGCGGGCTTTTTAATCCTGACTCTATAGACAAAGACAAGGAGTCTCTTGAAGAATTTTATGGTGCACTTGGATATCTTAATGCTGACATCAAGGAAATGGATGTGAAGATTGATAAAGACTCCAGGACTGCAGATCTGAATATAGAGATAGAAGAGGGGCTGAAAACAGTGATCCTTTCTTATGATATTACAGGTGTTGAAGATGATACAAAGGAAGATCTTAAGTCCGGCTTGGGGATAAAAAAAGACGATCCCTACAATGAGATCGACATCTCTAACGCAAGATTCATGATTATGGAATATTTCAGAAATTATGGATATCCTGATGTGGATGTTGAAGTTGCGAGGAGCATAGACAAGCAGATGGCTGTGATCGAATACAGGGTGATCAAGGGCAGGAAAAAACTGACAGGGAAGACTATTATTGCAGGAAACAGGCAGACAAAATATGAGGTTGTCAAAAGGGAGCTGCCTCATGAAGAAGATCAGCCATACAATATGCGTGTTATATCCGAAGGAAGACAGAAGCTCTATAAGCTTGGCCTGTTCACTGATGTCGAGACAGAGCCGGTTGACATGCCGGATGGTAAAAAAGATATTTTAATTAAAGTGAATGAAGGGAATGCCGGATCTTTTGAATTCGGGATCGGATACGCTGAATATGAGAAATTAAGAGGTTTCTTCGAGGTGAATTACATAAACCTCTTGGGAATGAACAGGCAGGCCATGTTCAGGACAGAACTGAGCACGCTTGAAAAGAGATATATACTTCAATATAAAGAGCCATGGTTCTGGGGAATTGAACTGCCTTTCAGAATATTTTTTCTTAAGGAAAACAGAAATGTAATAAACATCACCGATAAAACAACAATGTATAACATAGACAGGTACTCACTGACCGCAGGTGTAGAAAAGAAATGGACCGAACGGCTCAAGACAGATATTTATTATGAATATTCTCTTATAAAGACTACCGATGTTCTGCCTGACGTCATATTGAGCCGGGAAGATACGGGAACTCTGTCGATCAGCAGTATCAAGCCGTCAATAGTTTTTGATACAAGAGACGACCCTTTTAACCCCAGGAAGGGTTTTGTAACAGGTATTTCTTTGAAGGTTGCCTCAACCATACTTGCTTCTCAGACAAATTTTCAAAAACTTGAGGGTTTTGGGAGCACATTTTTTAAATTATCAAAGAGAAATACACTTGCGTTGTCAGCAAGAGCAGGAATGGCTTATGGATATAAGGACACGAAGGAACTTCCTATCAGTGAAAGGTTCTTCCTCGGGGGCAGGTCTTCAGTAAGAGGATATGATCAGGATACACTCGGGCCAAAGGGCTCTGACGGCAACCCGACCGGAGGTAATGCATTTGTTATGGGAAATATTGAAATGCGCACTTCAATAGGCAGAGGCTTTGGCATAGTGCCGTTCTTTGATATGGGGAATGTCTGGGTGGATTCCAAGGATATGGACCTGACCGACTTGAAATATACTGCAGGAATAGGCCTGAGATATAATACTCCTGTGGGTCCGATAAGGATCGATTATGGTTTTAAATTAAACAGGGGAGTGGTATGCGTGGAAGATAAAATGCCGGTTATACCTCATATTTCTCCAAATCAGCACTGTTCTAAAGAAAGCCCGGGAGCTTTGCATTTCAGCATAGGGCATGCATTTTAGGGAGGAAATATATTGAGATATTCGAAGTTGTTAAGCTGTCTTATTAGTTTTTGCTTTTTTTTGTCTGCTTACTCCTTACTCCTCACTCCTTACTCTTTTGGCTTTACTGACAGGGTCGTTGCCTTTGTTGATAATGAGGCGATAACTTTAAGTGAATTTCAGGAGCAGAAACAGAATACAGCGAGGATACTGCCTGGAGTGACGGATGAAGAAGTCATCAACACAATGATTAATAGAAAACTCATATTGAGAGAAGCGAAAAAGTACAGGATAGAAGCCC